>NZ_JALBGX010000022.1:0-76779 GCF_023006465.1 Rhizobium sp. PRIMUS64
TTTGACGGAGGCGGAAGTGGCAGATCAGCGAGTCGGCATCACGTCGCTCACATCGCCGATGAACCGCAGCGCAGATCGCTTGCTGGCCGGCCGCGCCAATGACCGGGCGATGTCGTCGCGCGAGGCGGTTTGGTCTTCCTCACATGAGGAGTTTGGCGTCAACAGCTATCTAGGAAATAACCGGCGGCAAATCGGCAGAATCCAATTGCATAATGGCTCCGATTGCCGCCGATGGCGCCCGCCCCATTGGACCAATCGGCTGAGCGAGTAAATCGAGAACATCTCGACACGCGTGGAATCGATGTCCGATCGGACGATTGGGGCGTTCCTCGCGCTTGCGGATCAGATCAGGATGTTGCGGTTTCCCAATCGAAGACACCTGAACCAGAGCGACGCAGGCGACGGTCGATGGGGCTATTCAAAGAGAATGAGGCTTGCCGGAGTTGGCGGCATCGCCGCCACCGTGACGCCGGCAAGCCCGGCCAGTCCTGCCATCTCAGTCAGCTCACTTTGCGTATAAGCCTGACCCGCCGGCGTGCTGGCGAGCATCTCCCAAGAGAACGACGCAGGAAAAGGCGGCGACACGCCATTTTCGTTCGGTACGAAATCCACCGCGACGATCCGACCATCCTTTGCAAGGCTCGCGACGATCTTTCGTAACAGTTTGGCGCACGTCGGCAGATCGAAATGGTGCAGAAAATTCGGAAGAAGGACAAGATCATAACCGGTGCCCCATTCAACATCGAAAGCACTGCCGGCAATTGTCTGGTACCGGTCAGACACGCCGGCATTTACCGCATTCTGCCTCGAAAGCTCCAACACGGCGGTCCAGTCGACGGCGACGATCTCCGCCGATGGAAGGCCCTTTGCAATTTCGATCCCGAAAAAGCCTGGACCTGCAGCAATGTCCAAAACTTTCTTGGGGTGCCTGGCCCAGCCGCAGATTTCGTCGGCCAGTATTTTGGCGCTGAGCCCCGTAAAGGAGCCCATGCCGCGTGCAAACTTCAACCAGACGGGGTTGTCCGCAGAAATGTTTGCAAGCCCAACCGAACCGCCGTTTCGCACGACCGCAGCCGGATCGCGCAGAAAATTATCGAGTATTTCGGGTGCAGCGACGAACTCGACGGCAGAGCCCATATAGGCTGGCGAATTGCGATCGAGGAACATTTTGGTCGAGGGCGTCACTCGGTACTGTCCGCTCTCCTTGGTCAGGAAACCGTGGACCACAAGGTAATCGCACAGGATGCGTATCCCACGCTCCGAGGCGCCTGTTATCGACGCCAGCAATGCTGCCGTTTTGCCCTCGCCGATATGAGTAAAGAGATCAAGCTCGATGGCCGCCCTGATCGCCGCCGTCTTGCGGCATGCAAACAGCGCATCGATCACGAGTTCGGGCGACACGACGCCAGCATGGGCGTCCTCGACGATTGTTTGCATGGGATCCCCCAGAGCCCTCGGTCGATCTTGCCTGGCAGCGCCAGCCGCAGAAATTATGCGTATATCCACATATTCTACAATACTTACCGCGCTAACCTTATCGGGTGCCACGCCCTCATGGGCGAGCTGTCCTGCGGCCGGCGCGCCGTTCATGCCGACCAAGATGGCTGCGTTGTCGTGCCTGCACCAGTTTCCCCATAGTTGCCGGACGATACGCTTTTCCCATCTCGATCGCTGTCAGCACCCGTCCGTCTCGGATGCATGCTCGAGACGATGTCGCGGAGCCAGAAAACAGATTTGATGCAACGTCGAGCTGCGGCGCGAGCAAGGTCAGGCCGATCGCTGGATTGAGTCGCCGCAAGATGCTCATGTGCGCGCGGCCGTGCACCGGGATGTTCAAGTCCCTCGGCGACAACAGCTTCGTTCGATCGAAGGGATACGGGGGTCGAGATCGACGAGCAATGAGGGGTCAATCTAACCCTCTCGCTCACAGTCAGTGTTCGGGCAACCCCGCTTGCCGCAGGCCCTCGGCCATTTGATCTGCCCATTGCGGTGAGGCTCGAAACACAGGCCGTGTCATATAGCGCTGGATCGTAAAGCCCGGCTCGGCTGCCAGCAGCTTTTTCGCCGCCCATCGAGCTGTGTCCTCGTCACCACTCATTGCCGACCAGGCAGACATCATCCGGTATGGCCACGTCACCTCCGGGTGTTTGTTAACTACCTCCCGGGCAATGGAGATCGCCTCGGAAAGTTTGCCTGCCAGGGCCAAGGAAAGGGCCAAGCCCATTCTCATATTGAAGGCGAGTGGATCCGCCGGACTAAGCGTCATCGCCCGCTCGAAACGCTCTCGCGCGCAATCAGGCTGGCCTCTGTAGCTCGCGACCCATCCATATCTCGCCCATCCCCAGGCATTGTTTGGATCGAGCGCCAGTGCTCTTTCGAGATAGGCCGACGCCCCCTCCTGATCGCCGCAGTGGCTCAACGCTCCCCCGGTAGCGGTCAAGGCAGTCGGATCATCGTCAATCGAGGCCGCTGCAACCTCGATGGCGCGTAATGCGCATTCGAGGTCCTTCTCTGGTTCGTCAGTCCAGATGTAGCCGAGGTTCTGGGCGTGGCACCAGGCTAGGAAAGCATGGGCTCGGCCGTACGCAGGATCGATCTCGATTGCGTCCTGAAGGAGCGGGATTGCCCGCTTGATAGCATCCTTATTCTGACCCCAGAGGTACGGGTAAGCCCGCATGACGAGGTCGTAGGCGCGCAGACTGCTGGGCGGTTTGCGCATCGCGAGCTCGATTTCCGCGCTGCGAATGGCTGGATGGACTGCGCCAGCGACCTGCGCCGCGATCCTGTCCTGGAACTCGAAGATGTCCTGGGTCGCGCCCTCATAGCGCTCGGACCAAAGCTGGGTCCGCATCTCGGCTTCAACAAGTTGGACCGAAATACGCAACCGGTCCCCTCCCCGTCGGACGGTACCTTCGACCACGTAGGTCACGCCAAGTTCCCTGCCGACACTACGCACGTCGACGAAGCGACCCTTGTACGTGAACGCTGACTGGCGCGCGATCACGAAGAAATTTCGTACTCGGGAGAGAGCGGCGGTGATTTCCTCCACGACGCCGTCCAC
Organism: Rhizobium sp. PRIMUS64; assembly: GCF_023006465.1. Classification (NCBI taxonomy): domain Bacteria; kingdom Pseudomonadati; phylum Pseudomonadota; class Alphaproteobacteria; order Hyphomicrobiales; family Rhizobiaceae; genus Rhizobium; species Rhizobium sp. PRIMUS64. The sequence goes on from NZ_JALBGX010000022.1 coordinate 3,062, forward strand.
GAAATATTCATCGCTCTGGCCGCTGAGATTGTCGAAGGGCATCACCACGATCGATGGTTGGTCCTTACCAAAGCGGGCCGAAAACGATCGCACCGACCCTGCCTCATTCCCTTCACCGTTCTCTTCGGGCCAATCCACTCGAAAGACAGAAACTGGCTTGGGGATATTTTTCAGGACGCGCTCTCCAAGGCTGGTGAGTGTGAACAGCACCTTGCCGTCGAGATGCTCCCGCACCGACCCGGAAATACATATGCCTGAGGGAGCGGCCATCTCCTGCAGGCGCGCCGCGATGTTCACGCCGTCGCCAAGAAGATCATCGCCAGACACGATCACGTCGCCAAGATTAATACCGATGCGAAATTCCAGGCGGCGATCCTGTGGAAAGTCGTTTGAGCGGCTGAGAAGGCTGCGCTGCATTTCGACCGAGCACCGGACGGCCTGAACCGCACTTGGAAACTCCGCGACAAGGCCGTCACCCGCGCTGCCGAAGATACGACCGCCATGCTCGAGCACCAGTGCCGCTATCTGATCGTGGCAAAGGGTGAGTTCACGAACGGTGGTCTCCTCATCAAGCGCCGTAAGGCGGCTGAAGCCCACGACGTCAGTGGAGAGAATGGCTGCAAGCTTTCGATTCACAGCGGTCACCGCTCCATCTGGTGGCTGTCTATCCGCACTGAGTGCACTGCCTCAACCTTACATCTGACAAAGGTCAAATTCCACCGCGAGACCTGAATGGCGCCAACAATTCCGGCCGCCGCCTTGACGAAGACGCTTGACGGCCGCATCGGGCTGTCGCTTATCACTAGTTGAGATTGACTCGACTTTGAGTAGTGCGCGTGCGCAAGTCAAGTGTTCAGATCCGAACGCAAGGCTTTCATGAAAGAGGTTCAGCCGGTTCTACAGAACCCCTTCGAAACCTTCAATCCGCTGATCCGGGTCGATCGTTATCTCTTCGAGACGGCCCGCAATTTAACATGGTCGGTCTTTTCACCTAGATCGAGACTGGTATTTGCGTTGCGTAATTCGCAGCCTTTAGCGGCTGCCTGCGAAATTATGGCGCCTAAAGCAACACTTCTTTGACGCTGCTTTGACGGTAGGGCGCTACGACCGGTTTGCGAAGTTACGCAGAGGGATTTCAGCCGGTTATGCTTCAGTTTGATTATCGCAAAAGCATCGATCTTCCTTTCGGAATCCCGATTTCCCTTCCCGGTTGCTTGCCAGGCGCCGCAGGTATGGCAGACTGGTCTCTGGATGCCAGGTCTTCGACCTGCCAAACGAGCGCATCGGAGGCAACGGGGGCGGGGCCGGTGGATCGCATGAACAAGGGGCACGATCCGTTTCGGATGTTCCTGCTCGGGCCTTTTGCCCTTGTGGATGCTGAAGGGCGGTCGGTTACTCCGAAATCCAAAAAAGCCCAGGCTCTTCTGGCGATGCTTGCACTGTCCGCCCGGGGCTCGCGCTCGAGAATCTGGCTTCGGGACAAGTTGTGGAGTGATCGCTCCGACGACCAGGCGGCAGCCAGTCTGCGCCAGGCCCTTTTGGACATTCATAAGACTCTCGGGCCTGCACGTGATCTCTTGATTGCGGATAAGAATACCGTTTGGCTGGATATGGACCGACTGGTGCTTGATACCGAACTGGTGGTTCGGACAAACCGGTCCGCGGATCAAATCACCGACGAGTTGCTCGAAGGTATAGACATCCGCGATCCGGAATTCGAGGACTGGTTAACGCTTGAACGGCAAAACTGGTATAGCCGGCTCAATGTCGGACAGGTCCACGACGTCTTCGAGCCGCGACAGCAGCCGAGCCGCGATATCGCCAAACATTCCGCCCTGCTACCTCTGACGGGTGCCCCGGATGTGCCAAGACAAGGCAAACCCGTGGAAATCGCCGGCAGCAACCCATATCGGCGGCCGGCAGACGGTGACTGGCAATGGGTCATGGTCCTTCAGTCCCCGATCGTGGTGGGTGTTGGAGAGGGCGGACAAATTGCTGCGACCCGGTTCCAGAATCTCATTGCAAAAGCCATCACCGATGGGCTGGCCATTGGCGTCAGCGACCTCTCCTTCGCTTTGCCGGATATTGAAGAGAGCGAACAGCGGATCAGCCTTCCGATATGCCTACAGCTTCGCCTCACCTTTGACGGTGACATGGTGATGATCGAACTGGTGATGAAGCACCTGATCAACAACCGTATTCATTGGCTGAGCAGTCAGGCAATCAACCGCACGCAGTTCGAGCGGGGCGAGTTCGGCACCGCCGCTGCGCTGATCAGCCAGGCCGTCGATCAACTGGCCTATTTCCTGGAGACCCAGGCAAACGACCGTCGATTGTCGCAAGACGGCCTCCTGATCGACGCCGTCAATGCGATCTTTCGGCTGTCGCGCAGCGATCTGGATAATGCAGAGCGGCGCCTGGAAGAACAGATCCAGTATCAGCCGCGGTCATCGACTTTTGCCTGGCTGTCATTCATCCGGACTTTCCAGGTTGGCCAACGTTTCAACGCGCTTGACGCGCATCTGATCGAGGAAGCTCAGGCATATGCGCGCAAAGCGCTGGAACTCGACCCGCAGAATTCCGTGTCGCTCGCGCTCGTCGGCCACGTCCATTCGTTCCTGTTCGGCGAATACGACTATGCGGCCAACCTGTTCGAAAAATCGATCCGCCTGAATCCGGCCCTGCCGCTCAGTTGGGACCTCTACGCGATGCTGCACTGCTATGCAGGCCAGCCCGACAAGGCGGTGGCCATGGCGCGTTGGGTACAAGAGCTCGGCGTCTACAGTCCGCATAAATATTATTTTGATACGACCAAATGCATTGCAGCAGCGCTTGCGGGCGATCATGCCGCAGCCATAGCTGCAGGCGAAGAAGCCCTGCGGGCCCGGCCGAACTTCAACAGTCTGCTGCGCTATCTTGCCTCCAGTCACGCCCATTCCAACAATCTCGGCGGCGCGCGGCATTACCTGCAGCGTCTTGAGGCGGTCGAGGGCGGCTTCTCCATCAACGCCTTCCGCGGCAGCGGCTATCCGCTGCTCGACACAGGCGGCGGCCAGATCTTGATCGACGGCCTGCTCAAGGCCGGCGCCAAGCTGCGCTGAACTCCGGACAAATCTTCACATCATCGCGCAAGGAGGCTCCAATGGAAGCGGATACTACTGAGGAATCGCAATCGAAAATTGTTTCATTTCTAAACAGTTATAAATTCAGGATTGAGCCGGATACGGTCCTTCCATGCGAACCCAGTGACAATGCAGGTGCTGATCCTCTCGCCGGTGCATCGCCGGCTGCACCTGATGAAGCCCCCGAAGCTGTGCTTTTCCTCGGCACGGATGACGATGGATCGCCCCTGCCCGGACCTATGATGGCGACGATGGCCGTGGCCTCGGTCCTCAACAAGAGCGTCGCAAACAAGTCGGTGCTCAACAAGGCGTCGCTGAACAAAAACAAGAACAAAAATAAGAATAAGAACAAGAACAAGTCGACGATGGACGGCGGCAGCCTCGGCGTGTCGCAGCTTATTCCCTCCTTCGAGCTGCGCAGGCTTCACCAGCAGCCGTCACGCAACGCCTATACCGCGGCGCGGCGCTTCACCTGGGAAATGCTGGATATACTTCCGCCGCCCGGCCCGGATTATACCCGCCTCGAAACGACGGTGCTGCTCTCTATGCAACGCCGCGACCGCGAACGCGTGCGACGCCTGCCCGACATCCAAATCGAGTCGACGATCTCCGTGGGCGAATTCACCCGCGCATTGCATATCGAGGATCTCGGGGGTTTCGAGCAGACGGAAGGCCTTTTCCAGGCGATCCTGACGGCCTGCGAATATGTCGGACTGATCTACAAGAGCCAGTTCAACCGGCTGCGGCCAAACCAGTTCGAGCCGATGCTGCGGCCGTTGCTGGCCGTGCCGGTCCACGAGTCCTATCCCAGCAACCATTCGTTCCAGTGCTTTTCGATCGCCTTTGCGTTCTCGACGATCCTGCCGGAACATCCGGCCACCGACGAGCTTGCCCGCATCGCCCAGAACGTCGCCGAAAATCGCGAATGGGCCGGCCTGCACTATCCGAGCGATACGCAGGCAGGGCGAGATCTCGCCCGGCGTTTCGCTCCCTACCTCCACGACGCGTTCGGTCCGCTGTTCCAGGCCGTACACGACGAATGGGTCTGAAATCGCCAGTTGCACAACAGGGATCATGAACATGACGGATCAAACACAAATGCCTGAGCCCGCACCGATCAACTATTATTATCTCTGGCACCTGACTGCCCTTGGCGTGGTCGACGCGGAATACGGATCGGCTCCGCCTGCTCCGCCAGCGCTCGATGCGAGCGCTGTACGCGCGCTCCCCGATCCCCTCATCACCGGCACGGTCTGGGATGCCATCGCTTCCGCCGGCCCGTTGCGACCCGCGCGGGTCGCGCTGATCGATGTCGGCGTATCTCCGGATCATCCCAATCTGGCAACCCGGCTTGACCGGGAGGCGTCAATCGATTTGACGACCCATCGTTACGGCGCGCGCGTGCTCGAAATACTCGATACGACGACGTCGTTTGACCGCGAAGAAAGACATGCCTTCTTTACCGGGCTCGACATCGCTCCGCTCGGCAATATCGGCCTTTCGAACGACGACCGAGACTATCTCAGTGACCTGGTTGCCGAATATGCCACGTCGGAGGGTGTTCTCCGGCGGCTCTACAATCCGGAATCGCTGTTTGCGTCGCATGGTACCTGCTGTGCAGGGCTGATCGTCGGCGAACCCGCCGTTGTTGCGGAAGAAGGTACGCCAAGCCTTCCGCCGGAAGGAGCCTTCTACGGTGATAGTGAAGAGCTGCGCACCAGCGGCAATCGCAATGTCATCCCCTATTTCGGCGTTGATCCTTTCTCAAGGCTCATCTCGATCAGAACGTCCTTCGAAGACGATGTCAGGCAGTTCATCGCGGCCTTCCTTTATGCCTATCTTCAGAAAGCAGATGTGATCGTCTTGCCGCGCGGTCTGCCTGACCCGAAACGCAGCATCGTCGATCCGAAGAACGAGCTGAAGGCCGACCTGGAATTATGGAAAAACCAGGATGCCGCCAATCTCTTCGCGCGCATTGCCCTTGCTGATCAAGGTGGACCTGAACTGGAGCCGAAGGCTGCGCAGAAAGGCTCCAATCCGGATCGTCCGTGGCATGTCCTCAGGCAACTCATCCTCGCCATCAGCCGGCACATCCCGATCGTCTGCGCCGCAGGAAACAGTGGCGAGAGCCAGCTGATCTATCCGGCAAGTCTTGCCGCCGACAACAACGGCGTCATTGCAGTTGGGGCCGTTACCGTCGAAGGTTTCCGTTCGGGCTACAGCAATTACGGCGAAGGATTGACGTTAGTCTCCCCCTCCGACGACGGGGAGGTCTTCAACAGGCATCAGTTGCGCCTCGACCGGCTTTCTCCATTTGCCGCGCAGCACGACTACAGCGCTTTTCGAACACGGGAATACTACTATTCGCACTTCTCGCTGCTGACGACGGACCTGTCGGGGATTTTCGGCTATAATCAGGGCTCCGATCCGTGGTCGGCCATCGTGCCGTTCGGAACCAATCCGGGCATTGGAGGCGGATACTACACTCCCTTCGGGGGCACATCAGGCGCGTCGGCGCAGGTGGGCGGGTTATGCGCGCTGATACAGCGGGCTTACAAAAGCCGCCACAATGCCGGTGACCGCCTCTCGGGGCCTCAAGTGAAATCCATTCTGAAAGCTGCGTCCCGCCTGGACACCATTGTCGCGCCCGGAACGAGGAAATTGACGGCGGATTGTATGAACGCCGAGAGCGAGGACGCCGTCGAGATGGCCTATTTCTTCGGGTCGGGCCTGCCGAATGCGCGGGCAGCGGTGCAGGCGGCTCTGGCGATCTGACCCCGCGGCTGCGTTATCCAGAATTCCAAGCCTCCTCGATCGAGGAGGCTTTTTCTTTGTTTACGTCATTTTTACGGATTTTTAACGCGGAACTGGCGGGCGAATGACGCCCTTGGGGAATAGTGCCTCTCAACAGACGACGCACAACGTTCCGATGACGGACGACGTCGTCTCGAACTCCGGCATTTTTGCCCGAGATGCAATCTTGATCTGCCCGAAGACAAACTCACGGAGGCTGCCGATGTCCGCGTCCCGCATACAACAATTGGCAGATGAGGCGCGCCTCCTGCTCAAGCGCAATCCCCTGATGGCAACTACCGTCTCCCTGCAGCGCGTAGCAACACGCAACCTTTTGAAGCGACGCTTCCAATATGGCCGCACGCTTGCGGCGGCTTCGAAGCTCGCCGGTTGTTCGGCTGGGGTAGAGGCATTGTCAGGTTATTTCCCCGACCTTGCAGATGGCGGATACACGCGCCTGCCGGAGCTTCCGCCAGCGGTTGCCGGACCGGTCGGCGCCGACCCTTACCGTTCATCCGTACTTGCAGCCTGGATGGGTGCACTTGCGCGCAGTCTGGAATGGCAGGCAGCCCGCCCCGATGTGCAGGTCGTCGGCCGCTATCTGCAGCCGGATCTGATCGCATCGGATCTTGAACTCGAACGTCAGCCAGCGTGCCGGCTCTCTTGCGGCATCGGCCTTGTGCACATCGAAAGTCCGGCGCGAAGCCGTATCATGCAAGCCCTCCTGCGCCAATGCATGCCGGACTATCCCCGGCCCGGCTACCCGATCACCGACGACGCGGAACTGGATCGCATCGCCGACCATCTGGAGAAGGCCTTCGCATTAATCGCGGACTTGGACGAGTACGGCCATCAGCGTCTGATCGCCGGCCTGCACACGCTTTACGTTGGCGTGCGGCGCGAACCGCAGTGCTCCTTTTCGAGCTCGAACGAATTGCCGGGCAGCGCGCTCATCGTCCTTTCCAGAGAGAGATTGCGCGCCGGCGATCATGCCGCGACAGCGGCCCAATTGCTTCATGAGGCGGGGAATATCCTGCTCGGGTTTTATACGACCTCGGCGGCAGCATCCCTGCCTGGCGAGTTCCAATATGTTTCCCCATACAAGAAGGACCTACAGACGCTCGAGAGCATCCTGCATACGGCCTACACCATTCCCTGGGAATGCGCCTTGCGCATGGCATGCCTATCCACCGAGACGGATCCTGAGCGCCGCGCCTGGAAGACGGCATTCATAATTGCCTATGCCGCGCGGCAAGTCCCGCTCATCGACATCGCTCGGAAAGGTATCGAACGTCTCGGCGGCGATGTCCTCCTCGACCTCCCAGACATCGCCGCCATTCCTTCCTGGAGCAGTCGGATCTTGTTCCTCGTGAGCCAGTTGCTTGCCGAAGAACCCATTGCGCACCGGCAGGCGCATCTGGCCGAGTGCCAGCGAGTTCTCGATCGCCAAGCCTGGGATATCGGACAGATGCTGCTGCGCGGCAAGGAGCCGATCGATCCTCGGATGGGCCGGCGGGAGATCGATGACAGCGGCGACAATGTCAGCCTCTGGTACGACGGCAAATTCCACGTGATTGCGAAGACCCCCGACCATGCGATGGGCGAGGATTACGGTCACTACGCCGCGACGATCCGCGGAGTTGCGCCCAGCGAGATGGAGGCGATCTGATGGTCAATTATCGGTCCCAACGACTACCGGCGGCTGCTAGCGCGCCCGTCGATTTCCCGAACTCCTTCGCCCACAGCCTGGGGTGGGGTGGCAGCGGGGCTCTGTTCACCGGCAATAGTGTCGATCTTGCCGAGGAACGGAGCCCCAATGTTACCAGGCCTGCGTTCGGCGTCTCGTTGGAGCGTTCCAATGTGCCGGATGAGGACGAATATGTCTCCGCCGCAATGGATCACGACGACGCCTTCCTGACGCCTCTTTGCCATCGGCAACGCGACTTCGCAGGTTTTCGCGAAATCGACTTCGTCATTATCGGATGCGGCGGCTTGGGCTCGCAGATTGCCATCCAGCTTGCGGCCCACGGCGCGCGCCATTTCTTTCTCGCGGATGCGGATCGTATCGACGAGAACAACTTGAACCATGTGCCATGGGCGAGCAAAGCTGATCTCGGCCGGCTGAAGACGGACAAGCTGGCGACCTGTCTGGCCGCGTGTTTCTCGGCCAATGCCTTCGCGCTGCCGGAATTTGCGGAAGGGGCCGCAGCGCTCCGACTAATCGCAGATTACGCCCACAATCCGTTCGTCGTTCTTGCCGGCGACGATTCTCATCCGGCCCAGGAGTTCCTGACGGCCTGCCACGCATCGAAAGCCGGCCTGCCGCCCTATCTGCATGTCGGCCGCTCCCAGGCTCATGGCATGGCAGGTCCCTCGGTCGCAGTGCATGAGGACGCATGTCCCGTCTCCCATTGCACCGCCCAGGTCGCAACCGACCACGGCTTTCTCGCTCCACCGGCCGCCGCCGAGAACGCATTTATCGCCGGCCTTGCCGTGTCGCGGATTGCCCAAAAATGCCTTTCGAGACACTCGGCCGCACGGGGACGCCGATGGATATTGGACCTCAAAGGCAATCAGGCCGAGCTGCGTTCTCTCTGCGAACACCCCGAATGCAAGGTATGTCCATGAGCACGCTATTTTCGTCGGGATATTGTTGCTCCGTTGGCGCAACTACCGGAAAGAACGATGAGCTGACGATATCCGAAGCTCTTTGCGATCCACTGATCGCCATGGTGATGCGCGCCGATGGCGTGACCATCGAAGAATTCAAGCGACTCCTTGAGGCGGCGGCCCGTGCGCTAAAAGCCAATCTGGCTAGCTGATGGTTGACGAGCACGTGTGGCCAATCTCGGTGCGATACCATCGCCCGGCATTGGTACTGGTCGCCAGGAGGAGTTTTCAGGCACAATGAGGTTCGATATGTCGAGAAACTTCCCAACGATAATTCTTGTTTTTGACGAAGGGAAAGATCGCAAGGTGATCGGCACCGCTCGCGAGGCTGCCCAGCTGTTGCTGAAGGAATGGCCCATTGACGATGGTGAAGAATTCTTCACGGCGGTGAGAACCTGTTTGGAGGTCCTTACCGGAGATACCGACCCCGAGAAATTGCATGAGGCGATCGTCCGCGCCGCATATGAAGCGGGTGTTGCTGCGATCACGACTGATAACAGCCTTGGTATTCTCAGGATCTATCCAGTCAGCCAGGTCAGATAATTGACAGCCGCTCACGCGCTCAGCCCAATCCCGCTCCCATCGAGCCGCTGCGGCTATCGCCGTCGGCTCTACGAAGCTCTTACTGCGGAGCGAGCCGAAGAAGCTCTTTGGATCCGACAGGCGATCGGTTCAGTAAAGTTTCAATTGACCGTTTCCGATGGCGAGGCGACACTCGCAGCCTGCAGCGAGGCAGGAGGAGAAACGATGGACGACCTAGACCGCTGGCGCGACATGGCAAGTGCACCGAGAGACGGCAGCCGGATCCTCGTCACGATTCGCCAGTCCGAACAGGGACCGGCAGAAGTTGACCTTGCCTATTGGTCGAATGGCGATCAGTTCGGTGCAGAAGGCTGGCGCGCCTCTGATTCCTCGCCCGGGCACATCATCGAATATGCCGAGCCGGAATTGAAGTGTTGGATGCCGATGCCCTCGGCCAACCTCAATCGCACCTCGATGCCCTCCCCTTGGGAAGGCGACGATGACCAGGAGCTCTACGGGTCAGGGATTTAAGAAACCCGGCCGAATAAAAATGGTTCCTGCCGCCGCGAGAGGTCCAGATTGCCGTCCGCCACGACTGCGGCGCGCCACGAAGCCCCTGCTCTGGAACGGCACGCCAAATTGAGGTTCAACCTTAGCCAAGGCGCCTACGCTGCGCGCACCCTGTCCCGGCCGCTTAACTTGGCAGCATAGAGTGCTTGATCAGCGCGTCGATAAAGGTCCGACGCGCTCTCAGACGGGACACAAGTGGCGATGCCAGCAGAACAGGTGTAGCTGAAGTCGGGTGATTCAGGCAGAGGCCGGGAGAAGCGGATCACCGTCAGCATGCACTCGACCATGGCAATGGCATCTTCCGGCCCGGTTGCCGGCATCACGAGAAGGAACTCTTCTCCGCCGACCCGCCCAAAACAATCGTTGCGGCGAACATTCTGATGAATGCGATGAGCAAAATCGCGCAGGACGACATCCCCAGCATGGTGACCAAGCCGATCATTGATGTGTTTGAAATTGTCGATGTCGAAGACGGCAAGACATCCGTTGTCTCCGTGCTGGGCGGTTGCCAGCATGTCGTCGACGCGGGCCATCACAAAGCGGCGGTTGGCGACACCGGTGAGTTCGTCAGTGTAAGACGCCTTGATCGCCTGATCGCGATCTTGCCTGACAGTTCTGCCATGCGCTCGCAAACTGGTGATGTCGCTCGCAATGCACAACATCCAACCGTTCTTCTGGACCGCCTCGGTCATCCAAAACCATCGGCCATCACACAGGTCCGTCTCGAAAGCTCGATAGCCGATCTTGCCACGGCGCGACTGTGTCGACCGTAGCCATTCGTCGAAATTGCTCGTTTGAATGACCGTGCCTCGCCGCAGCTCAAAATTGCGCCGCATGAGATCCGGCCAGAGTGGAGTTTCATCCGGCTCGATGAAATAAACCGAACGAAAGGCGCTGTTGGCGTATCGCAGCCGGTCATGACCATCGTAGACGGCAATCAGCGTTTCGGTGCGTGCGGAAAGGTGCAGAAGCTGTTCGAATATCTCGTCCATACCGAACCCTGTCTGGTTGCCTTGGTATGAGATGGCGCAGGAACCCTATGAGAAAAGAGCCCGTCAGCAAGCAGAAGGCGCCTCTAGTGATTACGGAAGCGTCAACGAGATGCCGTTTTCAATCGTGATTGGACATCTGCTGAGACCTGAGCGACGCTATTTTTGGGAGGCGGACCATCTATTTTTCCGGAGATAGGAGGCCGAGATGGAACAGTACGCACTCGATCAGTTGAAAACCATTGCAAAGGTCAGCACGACCTGCAAGCGCCTCGAAATGACGCGGCGCGAACGGCTTGAACGCTGGGCCGAAAGTCTCGAATGCAGCCCCAGACCGTTTCTTAAGACGCTTCACGAAACCGAATATCAGCCGATGGCCGATCGGCTTGCTCTCAGGGATGACGGCACCCCGATCTCCGTTGCATTCGCTGATCCCATTCTGCGGGCGGCAGGAATGGAAAATGACAGCTATGGAGAAGCCAAACGGTTCTTCGACCTCGGCGATGAACAATTGCATGATCTTGTCTGCTTCTGCCATTTCGGTGAACGCGTCAGCGCGGCAGTCGTCGCTCGCCGTTTGCGGAAGATGTCAGGCTCCAAACCAAGTGGGTTTTTCGCTCAGCTTCGTGCGTTGTTTGCCTGATTGAGGCGAAAGGTCACCATCTGACGTGCTGGTCGGGGACGCATCGATCCCCGTCGCGGGCGGCACGCGCGACGACCGAGGCCAGATCGGTCGGGTCGTGGCTCCTCGGCGTCGACTGCCGCGGACATTTTGAGGGGCAGATTTCTGAAGCAGTTGGTTCCTGCTGGTCAACTGGCGGGTCCAGGTCTTTTGCGCTGGCCGACCACCACGCCCCCGAGGGATTTGGGTCAAGGCGTTCACCAGCAGCACCCACTATGTCAGCGTGCTGGGGAAAGATGCCTCGCCGCGCGACTATCCAGTCAGGTAGACGCTTGAAGAGGCCGTATCGCTACTTACCGCCAGCTAACCACGCGCTTGCCATTGTAGGTGATTTAACGGAAAATCCTCGGCGTGGCCCTTGAGGCCTGGGCAGCCTGCCATGATCGGAGAACGCCGTGCCTCTGAAAAACATTTTGGCCGCAGCAGCAATCGTCTTCATGACACTCTCAGGATGCGCAACTAGTGGATCGTACAACACAACCTACGCACAGCCGCAGGGGATAGGCCCGGTTCGCGGGGAAATGGGCGGTTACTAGCCCATCCAAGGTGTTTCGACCGCTTTAGAAACACAGCCTGGCTGTTTACGACGAACCAACCTCGGTGCTCGATCCGATGACATGGTCGCTGTCCGCGGAAGAACGCATGACGGTGATGGTGGTGACCCACGAAATGGGCTTTGCCCGCAAGGGCGCGCAACGCGTGGTGTTCATGGATGCCGGCGCCATTGTCGAGAGCGGCGCGCCGGATGAATTCTTCGTCCACCCGAAAACGGACCGGTCGGGTCGTTGCTCCTGCGGCATCGACTATCGCTGACAGGCTGCTTCCTTGGGTCGAAGCCAACCGCGAGATCAATTGCCGGATCCTCCAGACGTGACCGGAGAAGGCCTCGTCTTTAGTCTCGAAGCCGTGCGACAGAAGGGCTTTAAGCCTCAATATTGTCGAGCATCGAATTCTTCAATCGTTTCGGGGTCCTGCTTATATTCCCATTGCACACCGTTCAGCCGGCGCCAGATTTGTCCCGATGGGTTTCGGGCGGCGCCGTCGACGAGTGGCACCGGAAAGAGTGTCTCGTGCTTGTGCCAGAGTGTGACGTCAGCGACGTTGGCCTGCTTGGGCTTCCGGAACAGGTTGAAAAGGAGTGCGAAGTCCATTGGCCGATTTTTCTCCAATGGACTCAACTATATGCACATTTTGGGTACTTTCAAGTACTATAATTTTGCGAACCCGACCCGCGGAAAATAAAGAACGAGGATCACCGATGGGTGAGCGGCATCAGGTCAAGACTGGTGAGAATTTCTGGCCAGCTTTCGGCAGGTAGGCCGTCGATGGCGACAACGCCGAAGAAACGTGACGAACCGGATGCGCGCCCGATTGCAGGGCTTCCCGGACGACTCAAAGTGAAACGCTCCTGATCGCTAGACCGCTCTTTCGGGCGATAGTAGATTGCACATATTAGAGATTGAAGATGAGCTGCGTGGGGACGCGTCATGGATCGGAAGCTTGCGGCGATATGTCCGCAGACGTTGTCGGTTACAGCCGGCTGACGGCTCTGGATGAAGAGGGAACGATACGCGCGCTCGACAGAAGCCGCGAGCGGATCGGCAAGCTCGTCGCGCAATACGGCGGCCGCATCTTCGGTCTTGCTGGAGACGGCGTCATGGCCGAGTTCTCAAGCGCGGTTCAGGCCGTTCGCTGCGCGGTTCAGATCCAGCGTGACCTCACGGCAGACGAGGGCGAATCCGATGGCAGCTTGAAGTTTCGCATCGGCATCAACCTGGGAGACGTTGTTATCGCGGGCGACGATCTGCTTGGCGACGGCGTCAATGTCGCTGCGCGGCTGCAGTCCATTGCTGGATCGTCTGCGATATGTATATCCGGTCCGGTTCGCGACCAGCTCGGCGCGAAAACGGAATTCAGGGTTCGCAGCATGGGCAAGCGGGTCCTGAAAAATATCCCGACCGCCATCCCCGTTTTCCAGGTCGATTGGTCGACAGGTCCTGGAGCGACGAAGAGCGCTCGTTCGCCCTCGCCCGCTCCATCGGAAGATCCTTCCGGTCCTCCGGTCATCGCCATCCTTCCCTTCGCAAATCTGGCGACGGACGAGCTCTGGGAAAGGTTCGCTGTCGGGCTTGCAGCAGACATCATCGCCGATCTTGCGCGCTATCCCGACCTGGCCGTGATCTCCCGTCAGACGATGATCGCCTACAAGGGTTGCGAGAACGACGTCGTGTCGATCGGCAGGGAGTTGAAGGCCGACTACGTGGTGGAAGGAAATTTGCAGGCGACCGGAGATCGGGTGAGGATTTCCGTCCAACTCGTGGATGCTTCCAGCGGAGCCAGCCTGTGGAGTGCCCGGTACGACGAAACGGCCGGCAACGTCTTCGAACTGCAGGACGCCGTCACCGCGAGCGTGGTCAACGTCCTCGGGAATTGCTGCGGAAAGCTTCTAAGCTTCCGGCGCGACGTCCTCCGGCGCAAGAAGCCTGCGAGCCTGCAGGCCTACGACTGCTACCTCCTCGGCGAGGAGCACCTCGACCTTTTCACGCGAACCTCCAATGCAGAAGCTATCCGGTTCCTTTCGCGCGCGGTCCAGCTTGATCCAAAGCTCGCAAGAGCATGGACCGGCCTCGGCCTTGCTTACTCCACCGACGTCTGCAACGGATTTTCTGAAGACCCTGTTTCCTCGGTTCGACGCTTCGAAGACTGTATCGAGAAAGCTCTGGAGCTCGATCCGCAGGATCTGGTTGCACGGCTTTGTATCGCTGGGTTCAGAGCTTTACGGGGTGACTTCGAGGGCGCTTCGCGCGATCATGAGATGGTCCTCAAAGCTGCTCCCCACGATGCCGATACCATCGCAATGCTGGCCGGCAACGTGGCGTTGGTCGCCGGCGAACCAGTGCATGGCTACGAGCTGGCCGCGCGGGCCATCCGACTCAACCCTAACATCCCTTGGTACTATGGCATGCTGGGCCGCTGCTGCTTCGTAGCCGGCCTTTATGAGGAGTGCATCGCGGCCCTCAATCAGGCTCCGCCCCGATCGCCGGCGACGCTCCTGTTCATGGCGATGGCGGCCGGGATGCTCAACCGGGAAGAAGAGGCGGCTCGGTTCGTCTCTCGTCTGGAGGAGCCGTTCCCCGGATTCTCGGCGGAAGCGTTCATACAGGGGTATCCGGTCACGAATCCGAAGGCGCTCGCGGCAATCCGTGCTGGTGCCGACCAACTACGCTCGTGGCCACGAGCGGGGATTTGACTTTCATCCGCTGAACGGCGCCTCGTCGCCCGGAATCGCGCCTTCCTCGACCGCGCCACGTCACCTTTCGCAGAGCCGTCGGCCGCCGGAATATGGCTGATAGGTACAATCGGACGGCCGGAAGGAGCGGTAACTGCGCGAGCAGGCGGTGATATTGCAGGACTGTGTTGCGCCTTGACCATCGCTTGCCGCTCCTGTCGATAGCATTCCATTCGGCGTAGGTTCGGCCGTCGCTTGGCGCATGAAGTCCCGCCAAATATGCGCTGGCAGCGCGCCGCCCGTCACCCCCTTCATCGGCGTGTCGTCATCATTGCCAACCCAGACTCCGACGACCAGCGATCCCGTGAAGCCGACGAACCAGGCATCGCGATTGTTCTGGCTGGTGCCGGTCTTGCCGGCTGCAAACGAGCCGGGGTCTGCTCCACGCCCAGTGCCGCGCTCGACAACCAACTGCAGGAGCCCGACGAGATCGGACTGGTAAGGCGAAAGATCGACATTCGGCTTTGATTGTGAGCCAACTCGAAACACGTTGGGCTGCCCTGCCGCTTGAAACTCGATGATGCCCCAGGGTTTAACAGGTGCCCTGCCGAGTTGGACAGACGCATAGGCGCTGGTGAGGTTGAGCAGATTTACTTCGGACGTCCCGAGCGCCAACGACGGCGTGCTGGCGAGGGGTGCATCGATGCCGAGTTCACGCGCTGCGGCAATCACATTGTCCAAGCCAACCTCTTCGGCAAGCGCCACCGAAGCGGCATTGAGTGATCGCGCGAACGCCTCGGCAAGCGTAACCCAACCGCGATAGTTGCCACCGGAGTTTTCTGGCGACCAACCGTCTATGTCAATTGGCGCGTCCAGAACCCGGTCGGACAAAGTGAGTCCAGCTTTCAATGCTGCGTAATAGACGAATAGCTTGAAGGTGGAACCCGGCTGGCGCATCGCAGTGACAGCGCGATTGAACTGGCTCGCCTTGTAGTCGCGCCCGCCAACCATGGCGACGACCGCGCCGTCCGGTGTCATCGCAACCAACGCGGCCTGCGATGCTCCGACAGTTGTTCCTTCTCCGTCCAAGGCTCCTTTCAGGATCCTTTCGGCGATTTGCTGCAATTGCGGCACCAGCGTGGTTCGCACCGTCGTCGAGCCTGGCGAGGAGCCGGCGACTTCGCTCGCTTGCGGCGAAATCCAGTCGGCAAACCAGCTTCCCGAGCGCGGCGTCGGCGTCGTTGGATGCAGCTTGGCAAAGCTCGCCTTGGCCTCCGCTGCCTCTGGCACGGTAATCTTGTCGTTCGTCGCCATCGCGTCGAGAACGACCATGGTACGCTGCCGGGCGCCTTCGAAATTGTCGATGGGATTCCATTGACTTGGCGCCCGCAGCAACCCCGCCAGCATCGCCGACTCGGGCAGGTTAAGGGCGTCGATATCCTTGTTGAAATAAATCCGCGCGGCGGCAGGCATGCCGGTAGCGCCCGCGCCAAGATAGACGCTGTTAAGATAGCGCGTCAGGATTTCCCGCTTGCCGAGCTTCCACTCCAGCCAGACTGCGATCACAACCTCCTGTATCTTTCGCTTTATCGTTCGATCGCTGTCTAGGTATTGGAGCTTGATGAGTTGCTGGGTGATCGTGCTGCCCCCCTCCACCACCGAGCCAGCCTCCAAATTCCGGAGAAACGCCCTCCCGATCCCTCTTGGATCGACGCCGAAATGATCCATGAACCGGCGGTCCTCAATTGAAAGGACGGCATCGATCAGACGCGGTGGGAACTGGTGGTATTGCGCATATGGCCCTTGATAAGGTCCCTGCCTTACGAGCGGCGCACCGTCGGCGGTTTCCAGCACAACGACAGGCTTTAACGTCCCGTCACGGATCTCGCTCCAGGGCACGTCTTTTAGTGCCCACAGCAGCACGCTGCATACGAGGAGGCAGACAAGCAAGGCCGACCCCATAGCGAATTTCCACCAGTTCGCCGGAAGCCATCGGCGCCGGCGACTTTCGCGCGGCTCGGAATCCCGATCGCGAATGCCGCGCCCGGCCCTGGCCAGAGCAGTCGTCATCCATTTGGCGGGAGCTGATATGGTTACCAGCCGCATCGACCTCCTTAGCTTCGTTCTCAAAAACGAAGCCATCGTCTTGGTCTTCGCCAAAGCAGAACTTGCCTTCAAATCGTGGTGCAGCGCACGTAATAGATTGCGCGCAGCCTGTCGAGTTTGCACGAAGGCTCCGTGGGGGAGTTGCGGGTTGTCGCCTTGGGTGATTCCTGGAGAATCCGAGACGCCCGCTTGCGTCGCTGAATCTGCTGGCTGATTGCGACCCGTGCTCGAGTTGCCAACGCTTTCGCCTGAGGATTCGGGAGGATTAGGCATCGGTTACCGCTAAAAGGCCAACGTGGCATGAACTTTATAGCCGGGCGCTGCCGAGTGTTCTACCGTAAAAGGTCCCATAGGCTTCTGTATGAAACGAAGCCGGCTCTCATTCGCGCGATCATCGCCACGGCCGACGTAACGCGTGCTCCGGTGAAGACTGTGGTCACTGAGAAGTTCGGCCTATCTGAATGTGTTTGATTTCCTCGGCAGCGCCAAGGACGGCCATCAACCCCGCCCCGATCCAACATACGACGCTAAACGAACCTGCCTCTTGCGCTCCAGTTCCCGTTCTGTCGCCGTCTGTGCGAGATCGAACACTTGTGAGACAACTGGGACGATTTTCGCCGATCCGCTGATCACTTCTCGCAAAGTTTGGCCAAGTTCTTCTCCAAACTTCGCCGCAGGGCGCCAGAGATTTCAGTCTCCAGTCCTTTGACGATGTCGCCGAACCGGCCACCGGTCTTCACGATCTCGATGGAGGTGTCAGTCATCTTGCAGGTCGCCAGGTCGACCTTCAGACGAACCGCGGCGGTCGCTGAAAACCCTCCTTCGACCAGCGCTTCGGCTGAGGTCTTGCAAGCAAGAGTGCCCCGGGCGCTCGCCTCCGCGGTGTCGCCATTCACCGACAATTCCAGGTTCTCGATCTTCACGGCATCGAGCTTGTCGATGCCGACCTCCACACTGATGCCGAATTTCGACACCTTGGCCTTCAAAGACCTGCATGGCTGCGCGTCTCCGATGGCCCTCTCCAAGGCATTCGGTGCCTGGGCGTTGGCGAAGGAGCATGGCTGGAGGAGAAAGACTCCTGGCGCCAGCAGGCCCAAACAGTTCCACATCGCTTTCTCCGATTTCACCGCGTTTTCCATGGATGCATCGTAACCGTATCCCGCTCCCGCGTTGTCTCGTCGCCGTGAACTGTGATCGACAATGCGTAGATGAGCAACGGGAGTTTCAGCGCTACCTCCCATGGCGCCATCTGATTGCTGCTTCGGTCCGATTGCTGGCGCAAAGTGGCAACTTTTGCTTGGCAAAAGGCCGAACGGCCAGGTCATCCGGAAGACTGGCGTTATGACGATCGTGCTCATCGGTGACATCGTCGTTCCCGGCGACGGCATCGCTATCCGGTTTCCCGTTCAACTGTTGGTCCTGCTCGAAGTCGTCTAGGGTCGGGCATCCCGAAAGTAATGCGCATCGACGTTCTAAAGGTGAGCGCCAGTTACTACAGATGATATGCCGGCCTTGTCACGCGGGCGGTAAACTTGCACGCGGAAGGCCGCACAAGACAACAGGTCATCGATGCTGATGATCGAAAACTATCGACCGGTTTGCCCTGGAACATCATGCGTCGACGCAATCCCCTGGTGATCGGATTACGTCGCGTCCGATTTTCAGGAGGGTGGCTCTAGATTCGATGCGCCCCGACCCCTATCCTAGCGTGCCCGCGCCCGCCTAGTGGGTACAGTCCCTCACCTGACGTCCCTTCAACTGCTGCGGCGGATCGAAGCCCAGAGGTCGTGGTATCGTCGAAGCCGTCAACTGCGAGAATCCGTTGAGGGCGGCATTGAGGCTTTGACGACGGTGGCGACCGGCCGCGAGCCCCTTATACATCACGGCACGACGCATGTGAGGCTGTCCAGGACCCGGTGTGCGACCTCATGAACCGCTTCCCTCCCCGCTATTGAGAGCCAGCGCGGAACCGATGCAATCAAGCAAAACCTGTTCGCCAAACGGTTTTGTCAGGCAGCCCACGATGTCCGCGCCCAACGCCGACGCGCGCACGTTCTTTTCCGGAAAGGCGGTGATCAGAACAGTCGGAATGCTCTTGCCCAGCGCGACGAGCCGGCGATGCAGATCGAGCCCGCTCATTCCGGGCATATTGATGTCCGTCACGAGGCAGGCCGTGCGGCGGATATAAGGGAATCTCAAGAAATCATCCGCGGATGAAAAGGTTTCGGCATCAAATCCCATCGACCTCAAGAGCCCCTTGATAGCCTCCCGCATCGACTCGTCGTCGTCGACGATCGCAATCAGAGGTCTCTTGGTTGGCACTGCCGCCTCCCAACTTCGCCGATCAGCATCATGCCGAATTAGCGTTGTGGCGCGCTCGACTGGAAGATTTTAGTATTGAACGGCGACAAAGGCAGCGCAAGCTATACGATCGTATAGAGTATCTAAGACTTGCGGAACGAGCTGGGTATCTGCCCAAAAAGCGCCCGTGCTCCGATTGGAATATTCCGGCGAAGGATTTCTTATCGATTTTACGCAATGCATGCTCGATCACTCGACACAGCATCGAAAGTGCTTGAGGTTTTCTTGTCCAGCGCCGCCCGATACTTGCGGCACGCGTCCCTTGTGACGGTAGGCGCCGACCTTGTGGCATAGGCACGCCATGGCAGACTCCAGGACGTGCAAGCGCTTTTGGAGACCGCCCGCATCTAGCCTTGTGGCCGAGGTAATTATCGCGCATTCTGGTGTGCGAAGAAAAGCCGCTTCGGCACTAGCGAAGGAGAGAGGAGGAGTGTTCTCATCGCGTGACTGGCGCTGCGCTGGTTGGGCTTTGCCCGATGCTGCTGCGGTGGGGGTGGACAGAATAAATCCCAAGACGTCGATTCACTTTGAGGGCCCTGACGATTGACCGAGGCGCCAGCAACCATCATTGTCATCGATGATGACCCGGAAATCCGCGAGGCGCTTGGCAGTCTGCTGCGTTCCGTCGGCTTTGCCGTCAATCTCCTTGCTTCGGTGGGCGACTTCCTCAGGTCTGAGCGACCCGACGGACCGACCTGTCTCGTGCTCGATGTCCGGCTTCCGGGGCAAAGCGGTCTTGATTTTCAGCTCGAGCTGTCGCGAGAAAATATTCAGCTGCCGATCGTCTTCATCACCGGGCACGGCGACATTCCCATGTCCGTCCAGGCGATGAAAGGGGGCGCGGTCGAGTTCCTGACGAAACCGTTCCGAGACCAGGACTTGCTCGACGCCGTTAACGTCGGCTTGGCGCGCGACCGCGTGTGGCTTGAAAATGAAAAGGCATTGGCGACGGTGCGCGCGCGTTTCGATAGCCTGACCCCGCGGGAGCGCGAGGTGATGGCTTTGGTGGTGACCGGAAGGCCAAACAAGCAGATTGCCGGCGATCTAGGCGTGAGCGAGATTACAGTGAAGGTTCACCGCAGCCAGGTCATGCAGAAGATGGGCACCAGATCCCTGCCCGAACTCGCGCGTATGGCTGATAAGCTGATGCTCGCTCCGGGAAAGCCGCAAACGCACTCATAAAGGCCCTGGCCGCGCGTATAGGTCACCCCCACCTCATTGGTTATCGATCCTTCCTGATGGCCAATAGCCCAGGCGGGAGCCCTGCTCTATTGTGCGCGTTCCTTTCCTCCCATCCTCCCAGGCCGGATCGCCACCGATCGGCCCGCCTTGGCCTCCCACCCCCGCGGGAGGCTTCTTTTTGGCCTCAGCCCGGCAAGACACTTTCGACTCCACCGGATCGCAACCGACGGCACGACTGGGGCCCAGGACGACTTCGCCGACATGACTCGCTGAGCAGAAGCTCGCTGATGGGTATCGGTGCCGGTATTCCAAAGTATCGCGAAGGCGAAACCACAGTATAATTTCCCGTCGTCCCTTCCGTCGCTAGACTCTATCCGTTGCCTCCGGAGACAGATAGCGAATCCCCCCGTTGCTACCCACCAAGCTTCGGCGCTCCTTCATCCGAAGCTCTGCGGGTCCATGACCCGCCCGACCGCCCAGCAGCCGCTGGGCGGTCTTTCGTAGAGGCGCACCACGCATCGAACGGGCGGGTGGCCGCTCGTTGTTGGGACGAACAGGCGAGATGTGGTAAGAAGATGGCGAAGTGGTCGCGGTCGTCATATGTGCTCGCGTTGGCCAATTTGACGGGACGGATCTCCGAAACGAAAATGGCAGTGCCAGATCCGACAGGCGAGATGCCGAAGTCGGCAAGCAGGCACATCCTCTTGCTTCGGCATTGGTGGAGATGAGTTTGGAGGTTCTTTGGGAGGACGGTGATCGCGTGTTCCGGCGGGAACGGCGCCTAGGTGCCGACGGCAAGTGGAACCCGGTACTGGTCGTGCTTTCGGCCCTCGAGTACCCGACACCTTCGAGCCTCGACCATGAATATGGCTTGAAGGACGAGCTTGATTCTGCATGGGCGGTGCGACCGCTTGAGTTGGTGCGCGAAGGCGGCCAGACGATGCTGGTACTTGAAGATCCGGGCGGCGAGCCGCTCGCCCGGCGGCTCGGAACGGCGATGGAACCGGAGCTTTTCTTGCGCCTCGCGATCGGCATTGCCGCCGCGCTGGGCAAGGTCCACCAGCGCGGTCTCGTCCACAAGGACATCAAACCGGCCAATATCCTGGTAACGGGCACGGGCGCCGAGGTGCGGCTAACCGGCTTCGGGATCGCCTCGCGCCTCTCCCGCGAGCGCCAGGCCCTCGAGCCGCCCGAAGTGGTCGCCGGAACGCTTGCCTACATGGCCCCCGAACAGACCGGGCGCATGAACCGCTCGATCGATTCCCGCAGCGACCTTTATGCGCTCGGCGTGACCCTTTACGAAATGCTTACCGGGAGCCTGCCCTTTTCCGCCTCCGACCCAATGGAATGGGTGCATTGCCACATCGCACGGCAACCGACGCCGCCCAACGAGCGGGTGGCGGATGTTTCACCGGCGGTATCGGGCATCGTCATGAAGCTGCTCGCCAAGACGGCCGAGGAACGATACCAGACGGCAGCCGGCGTCGAGCACGATCTGAGGCGCTGTCTCAGCCAATGGGAAATGCGGTGCCCGACCGACGCATTCCCGCTCGGCGAACGCGATATCCCGGACCGCCTGCGGATTCCCGAGAAGCTGTACGGGCGGGACCACGAGGTCGAGACCCTGCTCACTGCCTTCGACCGCGTGGTGTTGAGCGGGGCGCCGGAGTTGGTCTTGATCTCTGGCTATTCCGGCATCGGCAAGTCGGCGGTGGTCAATGAACTACACAAAGTTCTGGTGCCGCCGCGCGGCCTGTTTGCGTCCGGCAAGTTCGATCAGTACAAGCGCGACATTCCGTATGCGACCCTGGCACAGGCTTTTCAGAGCCTTATCCGGGGGCTTCTCGCGAAGAGCGACGCTGATTTGGCACTCTGGCGCGAGACCCTGAGAGAGACGCTGGGGCCGAACGGACGGCTGATGGTCGATCTCGTCCCCGAACTGAAGCTCATCATCGGCGAGCAGCCGCCGGTGGCTGAACTTCCGGCACCGGACGCGCAACGGCGGTTCGAGCTGGTATTCCGCCGTTTCATTGGTGTCTTCGCCCAGCCCGAGCATCCGCTGGCACTGTTCCTGGATGACCTGCAGTGGCTTGACACGGCGACACTCGATCTGCTGGAAGACCTCCTGACGCGGTCGGATCTGCGACACCTGATGCTGGTTGGTGCCTATCGCGACAACGAAGTAAGCGCCGCCCATCCGCTGATGCGGACACTTCGCGCGATCAAAAGCGCCGGCGGCAATGTCGCGGAGATCACGCTTGCGCCGCTTACAAAAGGCCATCTCCGGCAGTTGATCGCGGATGCGCTCCACTGTCAGCCCGATCGTGCGGCCCCGCTCGCACAAATGATGCACGACAAGACTGGCGGCAATCCGTTCTTCGTCCGTCAGTTTCTATTTTCGCTCGCCGAGGAGGGAATGCTCACCTTCGATCATGACGCGGCATGCTGGTCCTGGGATCTCGGTCGCATTCACGCCAAGGGATACACCGACAACGTCGTGCACCTCATGGTCGGCAAGCTCGCGCGCCAGTCGCTCGAAACGCGGGAGGCGTTGCAGCAGTTCGCCTGTCTTGGAAACATCGCTGATACCACGATGCTTTCACTCGTCCTCGAGATCCCGGAGGAGCAAGTCGCCGGGGCCTTATGGCCCGCCGTCGCTCATGAGCTGCTCGAGCGGCTGCCAGACGCGTACCGGTTCGTCCACGATCGCGTTCAGGAAGCGGCCTATTCGCTGATACCGGAGGAGCGACGCGGCGAGTTGCACCTTCGCATAGGGAGACTGCTTGCGGCGAACACCGCGCCGGAGTTGATTGACGATTATGTCTTCGAGATTGTCAGCCAGCTCAATCGGGGAGCCGCGCTGATCACGTCGACCGACGAGCGCGAGCAACTGGCCGAGTTCAATCTGCTGGCTGGCAAGCGCGCCGAGGCGTCGACGGCATACGCCTCGGCGCTCAACTACTTTGTCGCCGGCACGACGCTGCTGCCGGAAGACGCGTGGGAGCGCCAGCGCCAGCTGATCTTCGCGCTTGAGCTGAACCGAGCCGAATGCGAGTTCCACCTGGGCGCGCTGCCGGACGCGGAGGAGCGGTTGGCACGGCTTTCCACTCGTGCTGTCTGCTCCGACGACCAGGCTGCCGTCGCCTGCCTGCGCATCGATCTCTATGCCGCGCTCGGTCAGACCAGTCGCTCCGCCGCGGTCGGTCTCGACTACCTGAGGCAGCATCTCGGCGTTGACTGGTCGCCGCATCCGGCCGACGAGGAGGTGCAACGAGAATACGACCGGATATGGTCGGGGCTCGGGAGCCACGCGATCGAGGAGCTCATTGACCTGCCGCTGATGAGCGACCCAGCGTCCTCCGCGACACTGGATATTCTCACGCGGCTCGTTGGGGCGGTATGGCACACGGACGCGAATCTGGCATGCATGGCAATCTGCCTAGCTGTGAACGTGAGCCTCGAGCGAGGCAACAGTGACGGCTCCTGCTACCATTATGTGTCGCTTGGCTATATTGCCGGGCCGCGCTTCGGCGACTATGAGGCCGGATTCCGGTTTGGTCAGCTAGGCTGCCGTCTGGTCGAAACGCACGACCTGAATCGCTTTCAGGCCAGGACTTACAAAGACTTCGGGGCCCACGTCATACCGTGGACGAGACATGTCCGAATCGGCCGCGACATCTTGCTGCGAGCGCTTGACATCGCCAACCAGAGCGGCGACCTCACGTTTGCCGGATACAGCCATGTCAGCTTGAACTCGAATCTGCTGGCGGCTGGCGATCCGCTTATCGAAGTGCAACGCCAAGCGGAGGTTGGCCTCGCGTTCGCGCGGGAGGTGCGGTTCCAGTTCGTTGTGGACCTCGCCAGCGCGCAGCTCGGACTCGTCCGGACACTGCGGGGGTTGACCCGGAAATTCGGCTCCTTTGATGACGACGGATTTGACGAAGTTGAGATCGAGCGCCGGTTTTCCGAAAATCCGAATCTCGCGGAAATCTGCTACTTTGTCAGAAAACTGCAAGCGCGGTTCTTTGCGGGCGACCACGAGGCGGCCGTGGATGCGTCATTGCGGGCGCAGAGACTGCCGTGGACATCGGTGGCGCATTTTGAGGAAACGCCGGAGCATCATTTCTACGGCGCCTTGGCCCGCGCCGCATGCTGCGACTCCGCCGCGGCCGAGCAGCGGGCGCGGCATACGGAGGCTCTGGTCGCCCACCACCGACAGCTTGAAATCTATGCGAAGAATTGCCCGGAGAACTTCGAGAACCGAGCAGCGCTCGTCGGCGCCGAGATAGCGCGCCTTGAAGGCCGCGAAATCGACGCGGCGCGCCTTTACGAACAAGCGATCCGCTCGGCGCGCGCAAACGGCTTCGTTCATCATGAAGCCCTCGCATATGAACTCGCCGCCCGCTTTTATGCGCGGGGAGGTTTCGAGGACTTCGCTCGTCTTTATCTCCGCAACGCGCGTGGCTGCTATCTGCGCTGGGGTGCCGACGGCAAGGTGCGACAACTCGACCAACTCTATCCCGACCTGAGAGGGGAAGAACGTGCTCCCGCTCCAACGAGCACCATTGGTGCACCGGTCGAACAACTCGATCTCGCTACCGTTATCAAAATCTCGCAAGCCGTGTCGGGAGAGATTGTTCTTCAAAAGCTGATCGACACGGTCTTGCGGACCGCCGTTGAGCAGGCGGGCGCCGAGCGCGGCCTGTTGATCCTGCCGCGTGGGGGTGAGTCACGGATCACGGCGGAGGCCACGACGGGCGGCGAAACGGTCGTGGTGCGGATGCGTGACGAGATCGTGACAGGGACAACCCTGCCGCAATCGCTCCTTCATTATGTCTTGCGCACAAACGAAAGCGTTGTTCTCGACGACGCCATGGCTCAGAGTCCATTTTCCACGGACCCCTACATTTGTCGGCACCGGGCTCGTTCCATTCTCTGTGTTCCGTTGCTCAATCAGGGCCAACCTGCCGGGGTACTCTATCTTGAGAACAACCTCGCCCCCCGGGTCTTCGCGCCGGCCCGGATCGTGGTGCTGAAGCTGCTCGCATCTCAGGCAGCGATCTCACTAGAGAATACCCGGTTGTACCGCGATCTCGCTGAACGCGAAGCCAAGATCCGTCGCCTCGTCAAGGCCAACATCATCGGGATCGTCATCTGGAATATCGAAGGTCGCATTCTGGAGGCCAACGACGCGTTCCTCCGCATGGTGGGATACGACCGAGAGGATATTGCCTCGGGTCGGCTTTGCTGGACGGACCTGACACCGGCCGAATGGCGCGACCGCGATGAACGGACCGTCGCGGAGTTGAAGATGATCGGGTCGGTCCAACCCTTCGAGAAGGAGTACTTTCGGAAAGATGGCAGCCGTCTGCCCGTGCTGATGGGCGGTGCTCTCCTAGAAGAAAGCAGGAACGAAGGTGTTTCTTTCGTCCTCGATTTGACGGAGCGCCGTCAGGCCGAAGAGGCGTTACGGGAGAGCGAGGAGGCCTTGCGCGAAGCGCTGGGGCAACTTGCCCACGCAAACCGCGTCGCCACGATGGGGCAGCTCACAGCCTCCATCGCCCATGAAGTCAATCAGCCGCTCGCCGCGTCGCTCACCAACGCCCAGGCGGCCTTGCGCTGGCTCGGTAACCGTCCGCCGAATCTCGAGGAGGTGACTCAGGCGCTCGGCCGGATTGTCGAGAATGCCAATCGAGCCGGCGATGTCATTGGCCGGATCCGTGCCTTGATCAAGAAGGAACCCCCTCGCAAGGGGCAATTCGACCTCAACGAGGCCATTCGTCACGTGATTGCCTTGACCAGCGGTGAAGTGCTCCGGCAAGGCGTCACGCTGCGGACCCAATTCGCGAGGAGCCTCCCGCCGGTGGAAGGGGATCGTGTCCAGTTGCAACAGGTGATCCTAAACCTCATCATGAACGCCATCGAGGCGATGAACGGCGTTAATGAGGAAGAGAGCGAGTTGCTGATCAGCACCGGGACAGGCTCGGGAGGCGTGGTCGTCAGGGTGCGCGACTCGGGTCCAGGCCTGGACCCGCAAAGCATGGACCGCATTTTCGAGGCTTTCTACACGACCAAATCCAGCGGCATGGGTATGGGCCTGGCGATCTCCCGTTCGATCATCGAGGCTCACGGGGGCCAGATGTGGGCCACCGCTAATGACCCTCGTGGGGCAGTGTTTCTGTTCACCCTGCCTCTAGAACGAGACGAAATCCACGCAACGCATGCCGACCAAATCACAATGCTGGGAAAATAGGACCAACAACTGGCTGAAGCTATCGCAGCCAGTGCTGCTCTCGGCGAAGTGTGAAGGCGTCGGCGGGCCTCTCTTCTCCATCGCGAGACGACCGAGGTGCCGCTGAAACTGAATTCACCTTCATGACGCGGTCAGCGGGCGAATGGAGGCAGCAGTGGAGAAGGCAACAAGCGCATCGCAAGGGGCGAAATCGTGCCACGGGAAGCTGGACGCGATGAGCAGCACTACCATGTCCGCACCAGCTAAAAGGTGCTTCGCCCCAAGCTCGATGATCCAGGTGCGGACCAAGAAACCCTATCGAAGACGCAGATCGTTTGGCTTAATGCATGGTCAAGGAACTCACTGAAGGGCAAAGATCCTCCACAAGACGGAAAAGCCCGAAGGAGTAGCACAAGAGACCGAACCGCGTCCCGGTCACAAACAGGGTAAATGCAGATCTTCCGGCGCGCAAAGCTTGTCCCCAGGGAGGCGTGATTGTTTCGCATGGCATGACGGAAAACATCATCAAATGAGCCCCAAAGGCCGTATTCGGCCATGATGAACCATCTGGCGGCACCTGGAGGGAAGAGCCCGGAGCCCAGGGCCAAGCTTTCCCATATGCGCTGGGAAACAAGGTCAACGGGACCAGATCGATTTCGATTCGGTTGAGTTCATGTGTCATGGCGTCAATCCTTGGAAGGAACGCGAAAGAACGAAGAGGAAACGGTGCGACCCGTAGGCTCCCCGGCCACCTTGTCTGGTGAAACCGCCGTCCCGACTGATCTTGATGCAGGTACTACCCCCGCTGCGTGATGAACTCCCGAGTGATTCTGATCACATAGCCGCGCGGAAGAAATGTACCCTGACCATAGCAGGACGCTGCCCGACCCGCCATTGATCTGGAGGAAGGATCGGGGTAGCGAACAGGAGGGGATAACTTATACGGAGGTTTACGAGTCCTTGATCGAAGTCGGCAAGCCGCGTGATGTCTCCGCTGGAAAGTCGACCATCACCCGCGTCGCGATGAGATGCCCTCGGCTGGAATGGGCGACCATGACGCCGATATCGCGCTCGTTTTCCGAGGGCTTCATGCTCGAAAACGAGTGGCCGAGCCTGGCATGGCTCCCTAGCGCCCGTCTGTTTGCTGCGGTCGTATAATTTCCGCATACACAAGTATGATGGTGGACCTGTACACTTTGTTTTAACGTTTGCTCATAAGTGCCGGCTTCGCCAAGCTGCTCATCCTCGCACCGGCTTCGCTGGCCATTCACTGTAAGTTGGAGCCTTGGGGGTTTTCAGGTTCCAAAACCGTTAGGGAAGGACGCAGAATGCCGACGGTATCTCCGACTCCGATCACGCCCCCGGACGAGCACGTTGTTACAGCCCGCGAGGCGCTTGAGCCCCTCTACGAAAGACTGGAGCTTCACACCGAATCCACCTTGCTTTTGGCGGCAATGGCCGCCGGATGGCCAGCCGAGGAAGCAACGAGGGCGCTGGCTGCCCTTAGATTGCAAGACGCCCTCAATATTCTTTGCCGAGCGAATTCAAGTCCAAGCATATCGATGCACGGCCCAAGGGCCGAATGAAATGGCGGTCTTCGCGAGGCCAGCAGCACGATCAAAAATGGCCGCCTCAATGGAAACGTCCTCAAGCAATTGAATTTTGGAAGAAGATGTCGCCATGGCTGCCCGGCGCGCTCTTTGACGATCGCCGAGACGATGTCTAGTTCCTGAGATCAAGGAATTCGTGGAATTCAACGGGCTGTGCGACACAGGCGTTCAAGCGGAGCTTCTAGCTTCCGCGGCGGCTCGGTCACGGGGTGATCGAAACAACGCAGGCCCGCCAGCACGTCCGATTTGACCTCAAGGAAGTGGTACAACAAGTCTCAGTCTGGTCAATCTGGCAATCCAATCCGTTTCCCGACGACGACCACCTGCTTGCGTTCCCAGGGGCGTGTAAGACAAGAGACCATTCCAAAATGGCCCAAAGCCAATAGCCTCCGATGGCCGGTTGCTTTTAAAACCGTTCGACAAAACACCAGAGGCTCACTTGGTTGCCACGATTTAGTAGATCGACCAAGTTGTCGGCCTCCTCGGCGGTGAGCATGTCCATGACAAACCCATCGATGATGGCCGCCTGTCCGCTGACTTTATCGAACACCGTCCAGTAAATATTGAGGTTCTTGCAACGGCTATATCTTTGCGATGCCATCGTGAACGGCCTCCGTGTGGTAACGACTTTGGTCAATTGTGAGCGATCTATCAGACATGACTGCCTGGCGCTCTTGGACACCCGCGAGGCTCGTGACGTCAGTCGGCAGCTCGGCAGAGGGCTCGCATTCAGCGGGTGGTAAGGGAACTCTTGCACCACAGAGAGTCGGGCCGCTCGTTGCCTTTAAGAAGGCGCTCACAGTAGAGCATTTTTGTGCGCGCTAATGAAGAGATGCGTTGGAATCAGGCATGCTATCTGTTCGTATAGCCTTCCAAAAGCTCGCATCATCCACCATTGACAACGAGCAGCACCTGGTGCTGGGGCGGGCACATAGGGGCGCTCGTAGGTCTGGATAACCACGTCGAAGCGGCTTCTGCCAGCCAAGAGCCTCGCACGTCCCGACTTCGGGTATTGTGCGTGGAATTTGGCCTTGGTGGTGACTCCCTGACAATTGCATGGTTGGTAGGTGGTAAAGTCCGGATGCCTGGTGCGACGTCCGCCCCGAACTGATTCGGCTGCGGAACTTCGCTCGTGCACGTGATGTTTCCCTGGATCTTATGGACGATCCGTAGATTGGCGGCCCTTCCGATGACCACGCCCCACCCTCCGGCGGCAGGCTTCGAACAGGCCGGGAATCAGCGTATTGACAGACTGGGACCTGGCATTGCCGCCGGTCTGGTTCGATCCGCACGGGCTGTTTGGGGGTGTGGCGATTCCTACCACACGACAAGCTCGACAGCATGGACGGTATTCCGAAATAACCTCTTTCAAACCTCCCCGCTTGCCGGAATTACAAACAACTCTCAGCGGTGCTTCAGTTGGTACAAGTGCTGTTGCCGACCGGGGCGAGGCCCGTTCCATCTGTCAGATGATCGATGCGGCGTGTCGACGGCCAGATAGATCGATGCGCCTGTGGGACTTGGAGAAAGCAGCTTGAAGAAAATCATCCTCATGCCACCAGTGTCCTCTTATTCTCCACGATGGACACGGTGTCGACGAGCAGCTCCAGCAGTTCCACACACACCTCAGTCCGGACATGATGCGGCAAATGGCCCACGCCCCTGAGCGTTTTGAAGACCGCCTGGTCGTGGTTCCGTTGGATCCACGCCGAGTGCCACCGATAGTCGATGACCCCGTCCCGGTCGCCGAAGACAACGGTTATAGGCAGGTCGGACGAGAGGCGCCCGAATGCGGCCATGTCGGCGTTGAAGGCGGACAGTTCCGCGGCCATGGTCCCGATTGTGGGCGAGGACACGATGTGGCGCGCGGGCAAGGCTGCCAAGTATTCCGGTACGGGATTTGGGGCGGCCGAGGTTCGCAGCGCGGAGCGGAAAATCACCTCCGGCCAGCGAGTGGTCATCTGGCGGCGGACGGCGGATCCGATCAGCGGCATCATCGCCGTACGCAACAGCACGAAAGGCTTGAAAGGAACTGGCCTGCAGCAAGGTGCGATCAGCAACATAGCCCTAACGAGGTCCGGCCTGCGCTGCGCGAGAAGAAGTGGCGGTGCGCAACCGATAGAATGGGCGACCAGCACGCGCGGCCCGCCCCCTATATGCTCAAGGAAGGTTTCGAGCCAGAAGGACTGCCCGAGAGGTCCCTGACTTCCGGAAGGTAGTGGAGAACTGAAGCCGTAGCCTGGGCGATCAGGTGCAATGATCCCGATGTTCTCGTGGACTTCGAAAGGAGCGACGACCTCCTCGGCAAGGCTTCCGCAGCCGTGTAAGAAAACGACCTCTGGGTGGTTCGCCCGACTTCTTCTCAACATATGGATTTTATGATCGTCGACTTGCAGAAGCTCGCCGACGCGGGGGACGTTTCCACAAGGATGCTTCATACGCGCCCAACGTACTTTTCAGTCGATTGTTCCAACTGGTAAGCGGTGGGATCCACGCCTTTTTGCGGTTGACCGGATTTAGGAAGGCACGATCGCACTTGGTAGCTCTGCAAAGAGGATCTCCTTCGTTTCGCGTTCCTCCTGCGATCCCGAACTACCGTGACCCGCCCCGGCTCGGCGCCGCTGTTTTTCGGACCCTATGCCCTAAAGCCCGTCGAGGGAGGTACGTCTCAACCATTGCCGAGGCCAATCTGCGCCCTAATTTCAAAAGACTTGGTGAGAACGACCGACACATCGATGTCTTCGAGCGACGCCAAGATCACGGAGGCGGAATTGGAAAATGACCTCGGCCCCCGCCGCGTCTATTCGACCTCGCCATCCTCCCCTTCACGCATGCCTGCCTTCGCGAGTGTACTCGCTGTTATTGCCATTCTGTATTTTGGCAAGGAAGTCCTTCTTCCTCTAGCAATCGCAGTGCTGTTGACGTTCGCGTTGGCTCCCATCTCCTCTCGCCTTCGAAAGCTTGGCATGCCTCGTATTGCGGCGGTCATAGTCACTGTCGTGATCGCTTTTCTTGTCCTCGTCCTGTTCGGGCTTGTCGTAGCGGGACACGTAGCCGAAGTCGCCCAGAACCTTCCGGCCTACCAAGGCAACATCATAGCAAAAATTCGGTCTCTCCAGGAAAGTGGAACGGATAGCGGTATTGTGCGGCGCCTGACATCAGTCGTTGAGAGCGTCGGTCGTGAGCTCAGCAACGCCGAGGAGCGCCCAGTTGCTCCCGGTACCGCATCAAGACCAAGGGAGCCTGTGCTCGTTGAGATATTCGCGCCGAGTAGACCAATTGAAACGCTGACTAGCCTGATTGGTCCGCTGCTTGGCCCCATCGCCTCATTGGGCTTGATCATCGTCGTCGTAATATTCATGCTTTTAGAGCGGGAAGAGCTTCGCGATCGCTTTATCAGGCTCGTTGGCTATGGCGATCTGCATCGCACAACAGAAGCCATTCAGGAGGCAGGTAGCCGCGTCGCGCGGTATCTTCTTATGCAGCTGGTGGTGAACTGCGCCTACGGCGTCCCATTGGCGCTCGGACTATGGGCGGTTGGCATTCCAAATCCAGCGCTCTGGGGGATGCTAGCCATCGTCCTTCGATTTGTCCCTTATATCGGGCCTGTAATCGCGACGGTTCTGCCGCTGTTCCTGGCCTTTGCAGT
This sequence comes from Rhizobium sp. PRIMUS64, assembly GCF_023006465.1. Classification (NCBI taxonomy): domain Bacteria; kingdom Pseudomonadati; phylum Pseudomonadota; class Alphaproteobacteria; order Hyphomicrobiales; family Rhizobiaceae; genus Rhizobium; species Rhizobium sp. PRIMUS64. Next base: position 34,779 of record NZ_JALBGX010000022.1, read on the forward strand.
TGACCCTGGCTGGAGCCTTGTTCTGTGGGTGGGGGCCATCTTCCTCGTGCTGGAATTGACCAGCAACAACGTCATCGAGCCCTGGCTCTATGGTTCTCGTACCGGCCTCTCTCCGCTGGCAATCATCGTCGCGGCGATTTTTTGGGCATGGCTGTGGGGACCAGTCGGTCTTGTGCTGTCCACGCCGCTGACCGTGTGTCTTGCAGTGTTGGGCCGGTATGTCCCGCAGTTCGAATTCCTTGAGGTCGTTTTTGGTAGTGACCCGGTGCTCGATCCCAAGGAGCGGCTGTACCAGCGGCTTCTTGCCGGCGATCCCGATGAGGCGACCGACTACGCTGAGGAATTCCTCGAGGAGGATTATCTGGAGGATTACTATGGCAAGGTTGCCATTCCCGCCCTTCTACTCGCGGAGAAGGACAGGCGTCGAGGCGTCTTGACCGCGGAGCAGATGGAACAGGTGTTTGGGACCGCCATCACACTGGTCTCGAACCTCGCGGAAATCGCGGAGGAAGAAGAGCAGGAAGAGGAAGAGGAAGAGGAACAGAAGGAGACGGAAGCGGCAGGTCGGCCCAGCACCCCTCCCAAGGAAGGGAATGGGGATGAAAGCGAACTACCTGACGGACGGGGCAAGACCGTCTTTTGCGTCGGAGGTAGGGGCCCGCTCGACGATGCGTCGGCTGCGATGCTTGCCCAGATTCTTCAGGTACAGGGAGCCGAGGTGGTCGCAGCGAGGCATTCTGACATCCCCAATCGCCGCGCCATGAGCCTCGTTCCGAAACAATCGAACGCCATCGTAGTTTGCTTCCTCAACGAGGACTCGGCAAGGCACGCCACCATACTTGTTCGTCGGTTCAAGCGCATATACCCAGCCATTCGCGTCGGCGCGGTTCTTTGGGTGGAAAACCAGGAGGAAAGGCAGCCGCCCGCGCTTGGGGAGGCGGATTTCGTTGCCACAACCTTGACCTCGGCTGCCCGCGAGGCACTCGCCGATGCACCACCATCATTGGTGACGCCCGCGCGCAAGATCCGTACCAGGCGGCCCTCGAACAAGACGGGCATAGCCGCCGCGCGCGCTGAGATTTAGGTGTCCAGTGGCCGATCAGGCGGCCATAAGATGCGCCCTGTCAGTCGGCAAGACCAAGCTAACAATAGTGAGCAAATCGTGGGCGGTTCCCGAAGCAGGAAAGCCTACCACCGTACGTCAAGCACATGCGCCAGTGGTCAGAGCATATGGTCCATCTGCGGCACAGCCACCGGCCATTCGCCAGGATGACGCTTGATGAACGCGGATGCAGGCGGATCACCGCCAATACGTGACGTAAGCGCCGGCGGCAAACGGCGGCGCTTACCGCAGGTGCGTAGTGTGGAACCGGATTTCTGTTCAAGTGTTCCTCTCGATCAGCAGGGAGCTTCCAATGACATACGTCGCATCACCAAGCTACGACCGTAACGACCCCAGTCGCGTTTCGAACCTCCGTCAGTGCCTGGAGACCGCCAGACGCCGCCTGGATGAGACTTCGCATGCGTCGGAAACCGAGAAAATCGCGACGCTTGTGGCTTCCGCCATCGAGGCGGGTTGGGAAGACGATGAAGTGCGCGAGGCACTTAGCCCCGGTGACGAGCAACAAAACAAAATGTTTGAACAGGAACCACCTGTGCGAACTATCGGAGTGGTTCCCTCCTCATCTTTCTAATGACAGTCGTTGGTATGGTAGTCCGGTTTTGATCAGAGGACGAAGGATAGCGCGCCATCGGGAGGAGGCTGACGACGCGCTGCATATGACCATCGGGTTCGACCGGTGAACTTAGGCCGCGATGCATTTTGAAATTTGCCTATATCGCTTGGTCACCATTCCGCTTTATTGAAGCAGACAGGAACTCAGCGGTTGATGGGAGCGACGAGTGATCACCGTGGAATCCAGACTGAACCCGCCATTGTACCGCCACACAATTCCGCCCAATCAGGCTGTATAACAGACGGATTGCGTAAAATGAGATTGATGGCTCTCCTTGTTGCGGCCCTTTTGCTGACGCCCATACTTGCCCAGGCCCAAGTTTATGACCCGTATGACGGATACGACGAATATGGGGGCTACGACTATGATGATCCCTACAGTCCGTATCCCCCTCCTCCCTACTACGAGCCAGAGCCTGGCTATCGGGAACCTTTGCAAGAACGTCGGGAGCCATCGCCGCGAATTAGAAGGGGAACCGTCGTCATCGCCACGCGTGAGCACACTCTGATTTACACGACCGCACAGGGCGAACAGTTCGCCTACCCCATCGCAGTCGGCCGCGAAGGCAAGCAATGGTACGGCACGACGCGGGTGGTGTCGAAACGATTGCATCCCGAATGGCGACCCACGGCCAGCATGCGGCAGAAGAACCCACGGCTTCCGGCCGTCGTGAAACCCGGCCCCGCAAATCCGCTCGGAACTCGCGCGATCTACCTTGCCGACGGACTGCTGCGCATCCACGGCACCAACGACCCCTCCTCCATCGGCACCAATGCATCGAGCGGATGCTTTCGGATGTACCGCGAGGACGTCGAGGAGCTTTACGATATGGTTCAGCCGGGGACCCGGGTGATCGTCCAGCGGTGATCGAATATCACTTGACCGAACTGTCCCGTCATTTCCATTTCGCTGACCACTGACGAAGTTCCGCCTTCGCCTTTTCAGGCCATGTCTTCACGGGCGGGTTCACCTTGATTTTCTGGCCGGACGGTTTCCAGGCAGAAAGGTCCGCAACGCCGGAGTGCAAGGTATGAGCTTGTCTCCGAAAGGGCCGAGCGGACCATCAATTCGTGGATTTTGTGCTTTCGGGAAGGAAACCACTAACGGCGATCCCTCCCACGCATATCCGCTTCCGACGAGGTTCCGACAGCTACCCCGACCCCATCGACAACATGCGTCTCATCGACGTCGACATAGTAATTCTTCAGGACCTCTCGGTCGTCGATTTTCGGGCTATCGTGGCCATCGCTCCCTTTGGTGATGACGACGTGGTGGTCGAAGCGCATGTCTAAACTGCCTGCCACAGCATGGCTGTATGGTGAAAGTGCAATAGACGGCGCTAACACCAAGACGAAGGCATTTCACCAGATCACGTTCCCGCCCCAAATGCATCTTGTTGTGACTTATCAGATTGACAATCCGAGACCAAATGAGGCCCGGCATAGGGGCGCCCTTGCGCATCAGTCGGAATGCGGCCTCTTCGAAACTGCGGCACGCCAAGGAACCGCTGGTGATCGCCAAAGTTTAACTTTTGAGAACATCATCGCAGATGAGTTCAATGGAAACGCTGCATAAGAGTTGGGGGGACAACGTCGACGGCTTGATGGCCGTCGGCTGGCGGCAATTGACAACTCGCCTGGGAATTTCAACATGAACATCGAGACGATATTTTTCAAGCCGGGCGACTGGGTCCCGAACAATCCGCATCTTCCTGTATTGCTTTACAGAGGGCTCTTTGCTGACGCGGAACCTACTGATTTCGGCCGTCGTTTCGCTGCAAACGGTTGGATAGGCATCTGGATAAACGGTGTCTTGGCAGCGCCAAGCTGTTGATCGGCGGTCCCGACGGTCAAGAGCTTGATGTGGTAGCGGGAGACTGCCTTGTACTTCCAGCCGGAACAGGGCACCGAAATCTCGGCTGCACGTCGGACTTCCAGGTGGTAGGCGCTTATCCTAAGGGACAGTATGCCGACATTCAGACGTCGGCTCCCTCAAGGCAAATGCTGGCGAAAATCTCGTCAGTCCCCCTACCCCACACCGACCCCGTCCAAGGATCGTCAGGATTTCTCACGGAGAAATGGCGGTAGTCATCGGGCACAGTGCCCGATTTCGCAGTCTGCCGCAGGATTAAGAACAAGCGCCCGACAAGCGGATACGCGGCCCCTCGCTTTTTCCAGCGCTGAACGATATTCACGATCTAGCCTGACTAACATGAGGAGCATCCGATGATCCACGAATTGCGCATCTATACATGTCTGCCGGGGAGGCTGCCGGCACTGCAGCAGCGTTTTGAGACCGCGACGCTGGCGATCTGGGACCGACTCGCCATCCGCTCACTCGGTTTCTGGACGACGATGATCGGTTCTTCCAGCAACGATCTGACCTACCTGCTCGAATGGCGGTCGCTGGCGGAGCGCGAGCAGAAGTGGGCCGAGTTCGTGGCCGATCGCGAGTGGCAGGAAGCGAGGGCAAAGAGCGAGGCGGATGGGCAGATCGTTGCCAACATCGCCAGTTCGCTGCTGCAGCCGACGAGCTTTTACCGCGGCTTCTCCAAGCCGTCGGAATAACGGGCGGAAACGCAGCACGCAATTGATTGGGAAGTCTTTTCGGCGTGATTCGGCGTCGAATATTGGGGTTTTGATGCAGTTGTAACGATGCTGCTTTGCTGGTTTCCACCAAGGAGTCAGCCTGACGAGCACTAAGTTTCGCCTTTCTGATTTGGTACATGCTGGTTTCATCGCCGAACGCATTCCACACATTGACGACGAGACCTGCATCTTGCTTTCTCGAGCCGGCGCTAACCGCGTCATGTCCGGCATGCGGACAAATGTCGCGAACGGGTTCGAAGCTGCGATTGCCGCCAGGTCGCGGACCTCCCCCTGTCGGGACGGCGCTGTCAGGCTTCTCATGCGCACGCGGAGGTTCACCTGTGACGCGGTGCTCTGCGGCAGGCAGAGATTCGCCGAGCGGTTCGGCGATGTGCTACCTCCCTACGCCAGACGAACCCGACGTCTCGAGCATCTCGTCCGCCATCTGGCCCTCGCGCTTGGAGGACGCCCGGCGGCGCGTTTTGCTTCAGCTGCTCATGCTTCCCGTCAGCAACGACACCTTGCTCAAAAAAAGCCCCGCGGTTGTTGCGACCGCGGGGCTTCTTGACGCCTCACCTGGGAGAGGGGGTCAGGCGGCCTGTACCTTGCGAGCCGTGCGTGCCCATTCGGGCAGCCAGTCGCCGTGGGTGGCGAGCAGATCGTCGACCAGCGACCAGATCTGGTCGAGGTCGAGTTCGGCCGCCGTATGCGGGTCCATCATCGCGGCGTGATAGATATGCTCGCGATTTTCCGTCATCAGCGCCTGCACCGTCAGTTCCTGGACGTTGATATTGGTGCGGATCAGCGCCGTTAGCTGCGGCGGCAGGTCGCCGATGAACGTCGGCTGGATGCCGGAGGCATCGACAAGGCAGGGCACCTCGGCGGCGCAATTGGCGGGCAGCGAGGTGATGCAGCCATTGTTGCGGACATTGCCGTAGATGACCGAGGGCTCGCCGGTCCAGACCGAATTGATGATCGAGGAGGCATATTCCTTCGACGGCGCGACCTCGATCTTGTCGGCTGAACGATAGGCCTCCGCCTGCCCTTTCCAGCGCTCGATCTGCTCGATGCAGCGTTTCGGATATTCATCGAGCGGAATGCCGAATTTCTCGATCAGGTCCTCGCGACCCTCCTTGATGAAATAGGGCGTATATTCGGCGAAATGCTCCGAGCTTTCGGTGACGAAATAGCCGAGCCGCGTCAGCATCTCGTAGCGCACCTTGTTCGGGCAGCGCGGGTTCCAGCCGGGCTTCGGCGCCCTGCCCTCGCGATAGGCGCGCAGCAGGTCGGGATAGAGGTTGCGGTAGGAACCGTCCGGCTGGTGATGCTCGAATTTGAGATAGAAGGCCATGTGGTTGATGCCGGCCGCCCGGTAGCGGATTTCCTCGTAGGGAATGTCGAGGTCATGGGCCAGTTCCATCGCCGTGCCCTGCACCGAGTGGCAGAGGCCGACCTGGCGAATGGTCGGATATTTCTCTGATATCGCCCAGGTGTTGATCGCCATCGGGTTGACATATTGCAGCATGATCGCCTCGGGGCAGACGGCGAGCATGTCTTCGCAGACCTTCCAGAGATGCGGCACGGTGCGCAAGCCGCGCATGATGCCGCCGACGCCGAGCGTATCGGCGATCGTCTGCCGCAGCCCGTATTTCTTCGGCACTTCGAAATCGGTGACCGTGCAGGGTTCGTAACCGCCGATCTGGAAAGCGACGACGACGAAATCGGCGCCGGCAAGCGCCTTGCGCTGGTCGGAATAGGTCTCGGCCTTCGCCTTCACGCCGAGCGTCGAGATCAGCTTGTTGACGACGACGGCGCTTTCCTCAAGCCGCTGCGGATTGAGATCCATCAAGGCGATCGTCGCGCCCGACAGAGCCGGACGCTGCAGCACATCGCCAACGATGTTCTTCATGAAGACGGTGGAGCCAGCTCCGATGAAAGTGATTTTGGGATTTCTTGCCATTATAACCTCCGGCATTCGGCAATCATGCTACCTCGAAAGCGGCCTTGACGAGCCGTTCGGTGTAGGCGGTCTTGGGATGGGATAGAACTTCGTTGACGGGTCCTTCTTCGACGATCTTGCCATGCTGCATGACGATGACGCGATGGCAAAGCGCCCTGACGACCTTGAGATCGTGAGAGATGAAGAGGTAACTCAGGCCGCGCTCGTCCTGCAGCTTGCGCAGGAGTTCGATGATCTGCGCTTGGACGGAAAGGTCGAGTGCCGATGTCGGCTCGTCGAGCAGGATAAATTCCGGCTCCAGCGCGATGGCGCGGGCAATGGCTATGCGCTGGCGCTGGCCGCCGGAAAATTCGTGCGGGAAACGCGACAGGATATTGCCCGGCATGCCGGCGGCGACAAGCGCCTCGCGCACCCGGTCCTGCCGTTCGGCCTTGGTCGCGCCCAGCCTGTTGACGACGAGCCCTTCCTCGATGATCTGGCCGATCGTCATCCGCGGGTTGAGCGATGAGAACGGGTCCTGGAACACCACCTGCATGCGGGCGCGCAAGGGCCGCATCTCGGCTCTGGAAAGGCCGTGGATCGGCTGATGGTCGAAATGGATCTGGCCGCTATCGGGCGTGTTCAGGCGTAGGATCGCTTGGCCGAATGTCGTCTTGCCGGAGCCGGATTCGCCGACGAGGCCGAGCGTCTCGTGACGGCGCAGCGTCAGATCGAGGCTGTCCACGGCGACAAGCTCACGCATCGCCGGCTTGAGAAAGGTTCCGTGACGCATCATGAAGGAGACACGCACGCCCTTGGCATCGAGGATGACATCCGATCCCTCCGGCAGCGGATTGGCCTGGCCACGCGGCTCGGAGGCAAGCAGATGCTTGGTATAGGTGTCCTGCGGATTGGCAAACAGCGCTTCGGTGGTGTTGTGCTCGCGCACTTCACCGTACTGCATCACATAGACGTAATCCGAGAACTGCCGCACCACGGTCAGGTCATGGGTGATGAGGATGACGGCCATCCCCAGTTCCTTCTGCAGGTTGCGGATCAGGTTCAGGATCTGCGCCTGCACGGTCACGTCGAGCGCCGTCGTCGGCTCGTCGGCGATCAGCACATCAGGATCGTTGGCAAGCGCCATGGCGATCATCACGCGCTGGCGCTGGCCGCCGGAAAGCTGATGCGGATATTGCATGAGCCGCGCGGCGGGATCGGGGATCTGCACATGTTCGAGCAGTTCGAGCGCCCGCTTTTGCGCATCCCTCTTGCTGATCCGGCGATGCACGCGGATCGCTTCGACGATCTGGCTGCCGATCGTATAGATCGGGTTCAGCGAGCTCATCGGCTCCTGGAAGATCATCGAGATGCGGTCGCCGCGCAGCTTGCGGCGCGCCCGCTCGGAAAATTTCAGGATGTTGCTGCCGTCATAGGCGACCGTCGATTTCTCGGAGACGACGGCGCGCTTCGACAAGAGCCCCATGACCGTTCGCGCCGTTACCGATTTGCCCGAACCGGATTCGCCGACGATCGCGATGGTCTCGCCGCGATAGAGCTGGAAGGAGACGTCCTTGACGGCTTCGACCATACCGTCTTCGACCTTGAAATTCACCGCCACATTGCGGGCGTCGATAATAGGCGTGTCCGAACGGCCATCATGGTCGTGGCGGACGGGCGGGGCGAAGGAATTGACCAGTGCAAGAGCCATATCAATCACCTCAATAAGGATCGACCGCGTCGCGCAATCCGTCGCCGAGCGCATTGAATGCGAAGACGGTGACGAGCACGAAGCCGACGGGGGAGAGAATCCAGGGATAGGAGCCGATGACCGAATAGGTCGCCGTATCCTGCAGCATCAGCCCCCAGGAAATCAGCGGCGGCTTGACGGCAAAGCCGAGGAATCCCAGGAAGGATTCCAGCAGCACGACGCTCGGTATATGCAGCGTCACCGCGACGATGACGTGGCTCATCACGTTCGGGAAGATGTGCTGCATGATGATGCGCGTGTCGGTGGCGCCGACGGCCATTGCCGCCCGGACATAGTCGATGCGGGCAAGTGCTAAGGTCTTGCCGCGCACCTCGCGCGACATCTGCGCCCAGCCGAGCGCCGACATCACGGCGATGACAAAGGCAAGGAAGACGTTGGTCGGCGCCGTCACCGGGATCAGCGAGGTCAGCGCCAGATAGAGCGGCAGTTGTGGGAAGGCGAGCACCAATTCGACGAAACGCTGCAACCAGATATCGAATGTGCCGCCGAAATAACCGGACACCATTCCGACGGTCGTGCCGATGATGGTGACGATGAAGACCACCGTCAGGGCAATCGTCAGCGAGATGCGCGAGCCGATGATGGCGCGTGACAGCACATCGCGGCCGAACTTGTCGGTGCCGAGGAAATGCACCGGCTGGCCATCGGTCGAGCCGAAGAAGTGCCGGCTGGCCGGGATCAGGCCGAAAAGCCGGTATTCAGCGCCCTTGACGAAGAAGCCGAGCAGCCGCGGATTGTCGTAGTCGATGCCGACGATCGGCTGGAAGGTGACGGGGTCGAGCTCTTCGGAATCGGAGAGCGCATAGACACGCGGCTGGAAGACGAAATTGCCGTCCTTGTCGTGGAAGCTCATTACCTGCGGCGGCGCAAAGCCGACATCGGTCGCCTTGGGGTCCATCGGCGCAAAGAAATCGGCAAAGATCGCCATGACGATCAGGAGCACAACGAGCACGAGCCCTGCCATGCCGGTCCAGGAGCGCCTCAGCCGGCGCCAGACAAGGGCGATATAGCTTTCATGGCCACGCGATGGCTTGTTGATGGAAAGGTCTGTGGTCGGCGGAGGGGGCGCGGAGTCGAAAGCCAGCATCTCAGGCTCCTCCATATTGGCGGACACGGGGATCGAGCAGGGCGAGCAGCATGTCGGCGATGATGTTGCCGACGATCAGCGTCGCCGATAGCACCATCATGAAGGTGGCGGTGACATAGACGTCGCCGACCGCCATCGAGCCGACGATCGCCGGGCCGACGGTCGGCAAAGCGAAGATGATCGCGGTTTCGATCTCGCCGGTCAGCATGTAGGGCAACACGACGCCCTGATACATCACCAGCGGGTGCAGCGCGTTCGGCACCGCATGGCGCATCACCACGGCTGCGCCGGAAAGCCCCTTGGCCTTGGCCGTCTCGACATATTGGGCATTCAGCGTATCGAGCAGATTGCCGCGCATGACGCGCATATTATAGGCGAGCCCACCGAAGGTGGCGATCGCCACGACCGGCCAGACATGGTGAACCAGATCGACAAATTTCGCCCACGACCAGGGCGCCCCGCCATATTGCGGCGAGAAGAAGCTGCCGATTTCGGAGACGTTAAGCTGGAAAACCAGGAGATAGACGATAATCAGCGCCATCAGGAAGCGCGGCACCGTCATGCCGAGGAAGGAAATCCCCGAAAGCAGGCTGTCGATCCAGCTGTATTGGCGCGTCGCCGCCCAGATGCCGAAGCCGATGCCGAGCACCGAGGCGAAGAGGTGGCAGACGAGCGCCAGAAGCAATGTCCGCGGCAGGCGTTCACCGACGACATCGGCGACCGGCTTGTTGTAAAACATGCTGTAGCCGAAATCACCGCGGGTCACGATCCCGCCGATCCAGTTGACGTATTGGACGACCAGCGGCTTATCGAGTCCGTGTTCGACCCGGTAGAGCTGCGCCTGCGCTTCGGCCTGGGCATAGGATGCGCCGCCCTGGTTGATCAGCTGGGATCTTATATAATCGGCGTAGTCGCCGGGTGGTGCCTGGATGATCGCGAAGGTCACCACACTCAGGATGAAGAGAATGGGGATCGCAGAGGCTATGCGCACGAGCAGGAATCGTAACATCGAACGGTTCGCTTCTCCTTGCCGCCAGTCGCTCCTTGTCAGCGCGGCCGGCTTGTTGGTCATATCAGGCCGCGCGCCACGCGCGGCCTGAATCTCACTTCAGCTGGGAGGGAACTCTCCAGCGTCGCATCACATGCGACGCGCTTTAGCTTTGTGTCCTGATGACAGGCATCAGTTAATCGGGCCCTTTTCGCCGGGCTTGCCGGGCAGCTGTTCGGGGAACAGCTCGTATTTGCCCTGCTTGTCCGCAGCCACCCACAGGCGTTCGCGGATCACCGAATCTTCAGCCCAGTTGAACATCATGATCGGCGTACCCTGGGGCACGTTGGAGAACCGCTTGTTGACGATCAGCGCGCCGGGATATTCCGTCAGGCCGACGGTGTTGACGTGTTCCGTCGAGATCTTCTGATACTGCTTCATCAGATCGACGCGCTCGTCGTTGTTCTGGCTCGTCCTGAACTTGTTGACGACGTCGACAAGCTCCTTTTCGAAGGGCATCAGATCGAGCTGGTCATCCTTGCCGGCGCGATGGTGCCAGCTAGTGCGCGGGCCGACCGGGGCAAGCTGTTCGGTGTTCTGCACCACCGACGACAGTTCCGTCGTGTTGCGCTGAATCAGCCAATCAAAGCGGCCGGCATAATGGGCGTCGTCACGCTTGGCCCCATCGAGCGCGTTGATGACGATCTTCAGCCCGAGTTTCTCCATCTGGCCGACGACACCTTCGGCAAGGCTCTTGTCGGTCGTGTACTGATTGTTGATCAGCATGACGATTTCGACATCCTTGCCACCGAGCGTCCCGGCCGGAAAGTTCACGATGCCGTTGCCGTCGGTGTCCTTGAGACCGGCTTTGGCGAGTTCCGCCTTGGCGCCCTTAAGATCATAAGGGTAGTAAACGGTCGAGTTGCGGTCGTAGAAGCTGGTGCCGGAGGAGAGCCCACCGGGATAGATCGCGGTGAACGGTCCCTTGACCAGCGAGTCGCCGATTGCCTTGCGGTCGAGCGCCATGGTGACGGCCTTGCGGAAGTCCTCGTTGCGGTTCAGCTCGCGGATCGCCTCACCGCGCTCGTCCGGGTTGCCCCAGCCGTTGGCGGAGAAGTTCATGCGGAGATTGTAGCCGATGAGACGCGGGCCGAAGGCAAGGCGGGCGGGCGCCGTCTTCTCCGCGGCACGCTTCAGCGAGGCGACGAAGTTTTCCGGCTGCTCGAGGTTCGAGAAGTCGGCGGATCCTGCCACGGCCTGGACGTCACGGTCGGCCCAGGTCGAGAGCTTGTAGTGCAGCTCATTCAGATAGGGCAGCTGATCGCCCTTCTCGTCGACCTTCCAGTAATAGGGGTTGCGGCGCATGACGATGATGTCGTCCGGGCGATATTCGACCGGTACCCAGGCGCCCATGACCGGCATGTTCATGAACTCGGGCGGGAAGGCGTTCTTGAACTGGTCGTAGGTGTTCTTCGAATATTTCGGATGCTTCGACTTCAGGATGTGCGAGGGACCCGGGCAGAAATTCGGGTAGGACATCGTGTAGAGATATTGCTTCGGGAAGGCCTCCTTGAAGGTCCATTCGACGGTGTAATCGTCGACCTTCTTCAGCGTCGTCCCGGCGCCGAAGGCTTCCGGCGATGCGCCGCCGCCGAGCGGCGAGACGTTCGGGTCGATGACTTCGTCGTCCCAGTAGAACATGATGTCGTCGGCATTGAACGGCGCGCCGTCTGACCATTTGGCGCCTTCGATCAGGTGCATGGTCAGCTTATGGCCGTCTTCGGACCAGTCCCAGCTCTTGGCGAGGTTCGGCAGCGGCTCGGTGTCTGAGGCCTGCACCTGGAACAGCGGCGCGGTGCGTGTCAGGCATTCGGAAAGGCCGATATCGATGCCGCCCCAGCCCTGCGTCTGGCCGGCGCCGTAGTTCCAGCCTTCCGGCCGGCCGCCGATGACGTGGCGCATCGTATCGCCGTAGACACCGATGCCGTCGGGCATATTGCCTGTCTTGAAGACCAGCGGCTCCTTCGGCAACCGATCCTTGACCGGCGGCAGCTTGCCGGTGGCGACGAAATTCTTCGTGACCCAGTCCGGCTCGTGATATTCGGGCAGCGCCTTGAACTCCAGGATGGAGTCGCGCGCGACATAGTTGATCTTGCCTTCGGCCGGAAAGTCCGCCGGCGCCGGTGGAACGGTTGGCTCGGAGGCATAAGCACTCAGCGCCGCGGCTGAGACGCTGAGCGCCAGTCCGGCCATAATGCCTGCGTTGCGGAAATTCATCATCGTTTCTCCCTCTTGTTCCGGAGCGCAGTCACGCGGCTCCTTTTCCTCGAACGACATGAAAGCGGGCCAGACGCCATGGCCTTCCCTCCCGGAAACCCATGGCAACCCATCCTTCATAAAACTTAGACGGCCTGTTTCAGTGCCGCCTTTTCCGCGCGCAGCTCCTCGATCGAGCGAACGTTGCGGCGTGCGGCCCCCGCCCAGTCGCGGGTCTGCACCTTCGATTTCGACAACCGTTCCTTGGCGGCCGGCACGGCGTCGGCATATTGCGGCAGCCAGCGGGCCTGGGCAACGACCATTTCGTCGACCATCTGCCAGACCTCTTCCGGCGTCGAGACGGCGCCGACCAGCGGATCGTGCAAAACGGCAAGCTTCAGAAGGTCGATGTCGCCTGATATGGCGGCATGCACCGACATGCGCTGGACGTTGATGGAGGAAATGCAGGTGGCGGCGCAGGCTTCCGGCAAGGTGACGCCGGAGACCATATTGATGCCGAAGCGGTCGACGAAGCCGGGGGATTCGATGATCGCATCGGACGGCAGGTTGGTGATGACGCCGTTATTCTTGACGTTGAAATGGCCGCGATAGACCCGGTTCGTTTCCAGCGCCTCAAGGATATGGCTGGCATGCTCGTTCGAGCGCTTGGCAGGATTGATCGGCTTCGAGCCCGATTCGAGGAATTGCGGATACTCCGTCTCGAACCAGTTGCGCGTTTCAGTGGAATGGCGGAGATAACCGCCGGTCTCGCCGTGGATCCAGTCGGACATGTCGATCCAGCGGGTGATCTCATCCGGCCGCTTGCGGTACCAGGGCAGGTATTCCGAGAGATGGCCGTTGCTTTCGGTGGAATAGACGCCGAAACGCTTCAGCACGTCGATGCGCAGTTTCTCCTGCTGCGAAAAAACGGGATGCGCCTCGAAGGCGGCAATCAGCTCGTCCTTACCAATCTTGCGGCCGTTGAGGCGAAGATCGATGAACCAGGTCTGGTGGTTGATGCCGGAGCAGATGTAGTCGAGCTCGCTCACTGACTTCGCGCCGAGCACTTCGGCGATCTGTTCGGCGCCATGCTGGACGCCGTGGCAGAGACCGACTGTATCGACCTTGCCGTATTCGATCGCCGCCCAGGTGTTCATCGCCATCGGGTTGGCATAGTTCAGGAATTTGGCGCCGGGCTCGGCCACCTCGCGGATATCCTTGCAGAAGTCGAGGATGACGGGGATGTTGCGCTGGCCGTAGAGAATGCCGCCGGCGCAGATCGTATCGCCGACGCACTGGTCGATGCCGTATTTCAGCGGAATACGGATATCATCCGCATAGGCCTCGAGACCGCCGACCCGAACGCAGCTGATGATGTAGCGCGCGCCTTCCAGTGCCTTGCGCCGGTCGGTCGTCGCCGTCACTTTCGTCGGCAGCCCGTTCGCCTCGACGACGCGGTCTAGGATCGCCTTGATCATCTCGAGATTATGTTCGCTGAGATCCGTCAGCGCGAATTCGATGTCGCGAAACTCCGGAACGCACAATATATCGGTGAACAGCTTCTTGGTGAACCCGACGCTGCCCGCACCGATGATAGCGATTTTGAAACTCATGATCTTCACCTCGATCCAATCGAATGCTAAGGAAAAGAAGGCCATGGAGGATCGGGCCGCATGCGGACGCATGTGGCTGAAAACGCCGTAAAATCTGCCCTTTTTCCTCCCGGCCGCTCTGTCGGCCGTGGTCTCTTCCTCTTGTCGAGCGGGATTATGCCCGAAATCGGCAGGGCGACCAGAGAAGGATTATGCTTTCAGGGGTAATTTTGTGCTGCAGGATTTGATCGCCAACGGACAGTCGATGAGGACGGTTTCGCTGCCCCGGGGCCGCCAGCGGCTACACGCCATGCCGACCAGCGCCGGATACGAAGTGCGCGAGAACGAGACCTATGACTGGGATGGCCGCCGGCGCGGCCAGACCCCCTTCACCGTGCTGCAGCACACGATCAGCGGCAGCGGCAAGCTGCGCTATCAAAACCGCAACTATCGCCTTCAGGGCGGCGACACGCTGCTCGTTCTGGTGCCGCATAATCATCGCTACTGGCTGGAGAAAGGCGACCGCTGGGAATATTTCTGGATTTCGATGAATGGCGAGGAAACGCTGCGCATCCACCAGATGGTGCTTTCGACCGCCGGCCCGGTGCTGAAACTGCAGCCTTCGACCATCGATCATCTCGCCGACTGCAGCCTGCGCCTCGTCAAGGGCGCAACATCGCCGGGTGCTGCCTCGGCGATTGCCTATGAAGCGGCGATGGCGCTCTACGACGACGTCTTCGGCTCGCCGGCCTTTGCCGCCGAGCTCAGTGTCATGCAGCCGGTGATCGACCATATCAATGCCAATCTCGAAAAACCGCTACCGGTGAGCGAGCTTGCCGGCATTGTCGGCCTCAGCCGCGCGCATTTCTCGCGCAGCTTTGCCGAGAGCGAGGGCATGCCGCCGGCCGAATTCGTCCTGCAGCAACGCCTGCAGCGCGCCGTCAAGCTTCTGACCAAGGCAGACTTCCTGCCGGTCAAGGAAGTCGCCATCATGTGCGGCTTCGAAGACCCCAACTATTTCTCCAAGGTCTTCCGCCGCGTCTATGGCACCAATCCCACCGAATTCCGCACGACGGGCATGTATGCCAGCATCGGCAAGCTGAGATAGCTTGCCGCCTGGCAACCCAGTTGCGTCAGGCGCGCACCTCAAACACCATGTTGAACGGGGTTTCCGTGGCGCGACGGAAATGCGTGAAGCCGGCGTCGAGCGCGACCTTTCGAAGTTTCATTTCTCCCGCCTGCGCGCCGAGCCCGAGCCCCACCTCCTGGGAGAGCGATGCCGGCGTGCAGATCATCGTCGACGCGCCATAATAAACGCGGCCGACCGGGTTGAGATTGTCCTTGAGATGGTCATTGGCAAAGGGCTCGACGATCAGCCACGTCCCGTTCGGCCCAAGCGTTTCCTTGACATGCCGGCCGGCGCCGACCGGATCGCCCATGTCGTGAAGGCAGTCGAACATGGCAACCATATCATAGCCGCGCCCCGGAAATTCCGCAGCCGACCCCTGCTGGAAGGTCACGCGGTCGGCGACGCCGGCATCCTGGGCAGCAGCCTTTGCTCTTTCGATCGACGGGCCGTGATAGTCGAAGCCGGTAAAATGGGAAGCGGGATAGGCCTGCGCCATCAGAATGGTCGAGGCCCCATGACCGCAGCCAACGTCGGCGACACTGGCGCCGGCCTTGAGCTTTGCCTCGACCCCGGCAAGAGCCGGTATCCATTCGTTGACGAGATGGCTGTTATAGCCCGGGCGAAAGAACCGCTCGGTGCCCCGAAAGAGGCAGGTGCTGTGCTCATGCCAGCCGAGACCCTTGCCGGTGCGGAAGGCATCGGCGATCTTGGGTTCGTCCATCCACATGGATTGGACGACCTCGAAGGCGCCGACGAAAAAGGCGGGGCTGTTTTCCTCGGCGAATACCATCGCCTGCTCCGGTGTCAGGCTGAAACGATCCGTCTTTTCATCGTAAGCGACATAGTCGGCGGCCGCCTGGGCGCTCAGCCATTCCCTGAGATAGCGCTCCTTTATCCCGGTTTTCGTGGCCAGATCCTGGACGCTCATCGGCGTTCCGTCGGCCATCGCCTTGAAGATTCCGACCTGGTCGCCAAGCACGACCAAGGCACCTGACATGGCGGCGCCGACGTCACCAACAAGACGACCGACGAGTGCATCGAGTTTTTGCATATCTGGCTCACGCATTGTTACCTCCCGGGTGCGTGATAAGGAAAATCTAAATTAGACTGTAATAATATTCAGTCAATCAATCTTCCCCTTCGCCAGATGAGCGTCGAGTATTAGTGGTCGGCAGACTATTCCAGGGAGATCGCAATTCTCGGAAAGGCGAATGTAAAATGATTCAAAACGCCCTATTCCGTCATGCGCCTTCTCGTCATCTCTTGTCTCGAGATTACATTTTTTATATAATCTGTCCGAGGCAGAATCACACTTTTGATGCAAGGTTATTGTTTTGTGCCTATCTTCCGCTCAATGCCGCGCTGCTCGCGCCCTTTTGGCATGGTCTCAGGACGATCTCTCGTCAGCTTCAAAAGTCGCCAAAGCGACGATTGCGAATTTCGAGGCCGGAAAGCGCTCCCCCTACGAACGAACGCTTCAGGATGTGAAGCACGCCCTGGAAGGCGGCGGGGTTGTGTTCATCCCTGAAAATGGTGGAGGTGCGGGCGTTCGCCTGGCAAAACGCGCGGATGCGTCGATCGACACGAATGAAACCGAGACGGTTCAATATGAAGAATATCTCAAAAACGAGGCACCGCCCGGTGCAGGTGGCTGAATGATGGCAAAGAAAGAGAAGCTCGAACACTCCGAACTGGCGGGAGAATTCACCGACGACGGGATCACCGTGCTCGTCGATATCTTCCGCACATCCGGCAGCAATGAAGACTGGACAATGGAGGTGGTCACGCAGGCGGAGGATCTGATCCGCTGGGACGAGCCATTTGCCACTGACCGGGATGCCTTCGACGAATTCCTGGCCGTCGTTGCCCGCGACGGCATTCGATCGTTTCTCGAAGATGAAGAGCCATCCGTGCATTGAGGGTATCCCGTGAAAAGCATCAATGATCTCGTCGCATCCGCGAAAACCGTCTGCGATCGATACCGGGCCGGGCGGATGGAACGCGAAACCGTGCGGGAATGGGTTCTCGGGCTCGGCGCCTATCCGCCGCCCCATGGTGACCGCGTGCGGGAGGCCGCAGAATGGTTCCGCTTGCACAATCGCGAGCCTGTTTCCGAAGACATCATGCTCGTGGACATCGACCGGCTTGCGGCGATTTCAGCGCCGTGATCCCCGGGCGTGCGAGCGGAGGGGCCAGTTGCGAGGGCTCGCCCATATCCGATCTTAGCCACGCATTGCCTGACCATTCGATGCGGGATGGATCGCAGCAGTGCCGGCGCGGTTTTGCGGTTGCCTCGCCGCCTCGATCCGGACTGGCGCAATTACGCCGGTACTAGGCGGCGTAGGACCAATGACGATCAGGAGCCTTATGCATAATACCCTCATCGCAGCTTCCATGCGGAGCGGTCTGGGGGTTCCGCAGCTTCGGCAAATGTGACACTCCTTACGCGGCTGACATGGCTCCTGCATCGCGCGCGCGAAGCGTACGTCACGCGCGGCTAGGTAATTTTTATTCGTGCGATAAGTAGAAGGAACAGCACGTGGCAGCATTTCCGGAAAAGGCAAAGGTCGTCATCATCGGGCTCGGCGGTATCGTCGGCGCCTCCATCGCGCATCATCTCGTCGAGCGGGGATGGGACGATATCGTCGGCATCGATAAGTCGGGCATACCGACCGATATCGGTTCGACAGCCCATGCCTCGGACTTCTGTTACACCACGAGCCATGACTATCTGTCGGTCTGGACCACGCAATATTCGATCGATTTCTACGAGAAGATGGGCCATTACGCCCGCATCGGCGGCCTAGAAGTGGCGCGTACCGGCGATGATGCCTGGATGGAGGAAATCAAGCGCAAGCTATCCTCGGCACGCGCTTTCGGCACGCGCGCCCACTATGTCAGCCCTTCCGAGATCAAGGAGAAGTTCCCGCTGATCGAGGAAGATCAGGTGATGGGCGGCCTTTACGATCCGGATGCCGGCCTCGTGATCCCGCGCTCGCAGACCGTTGCCGGCAAGCTGGTCGATGCCGCCGAAAAGGCTGGCAAGCTACAGGTGTTCGGCAATACCCCGGCGAAGTCGCTGATCGTCGAAGGCGGCCGCATCAAGGGCGTCGTCACCCATCGCGGCACGATCATGGCCGACCACGTCATCGTCTGTGCCGGCCTCTGGGGGCGCCTGATCGCGGAGATGGTCGGCGAAGACCTGCCGGTGATGCCGGTTGACCACCCGCTCACCTTCTTCGGTCCTTATAACGAGTTTGAAGGCACCGGAAAGGAAATTGGCTTCCCGCTGCTGCGCGACCAGGGCAACTCCGCCTATATGCGCGATACCGGCGACCCGGCGACCACGGAGGGCGGCCAGATCGAGTGGGGCTACTACGAAGCCACCAATCCACGCATGTGCCATCCGCGCGATCTTCTCGAAAAACACGAGGCGCGCCTGTCGCCCTCGCAGCGCGACCTCGAGATGGAACAGATCATCGAGCCGCTCGAGCGAGCCATGGAATTGACGCCGATCCTCGGCGAACTCGGCTATAACGAAGGTCACTCCTTCAATGGCCTTCTGCAGGTTTCCGCCGCCGGCGGCGCTTCCTGCGGCGAGAGCCAGAAGGTGCGCGGTCTGTGGTATTGCGTCGCCATCTGGGTCAAGGACGGCCCAGGCTATGGCAAGCTGATCGCCGACTGGATGACCGACGGACGTACTGAAATCGATCACAACAGCATCGACTACGCCCGCTTCTATCCGCATCAGTTGACGGAAGAGTTCATTGAGGGCCGCTGCTACGAAGCCGCGCAGAAGATTTATTTCCCGGCTGTTCACACCCGCGAACCCTATGCATCCGGCCGCAACGCCAAGCGCTCGCCCTTCTACGAGCGCGAAAAGGAGCTTGGTGGCTACTTCATGGAACTTGGCGGCTGGGAGCGTGCGCACGGCTACGCCGCCAACGAGCACCTTCTGGAGAAATACGCCGACCGCGTCCCGGTTCGCGAGAACGAATGGGACAACCGCCATTTCTGGCGCGTGTCGAATGCCGAGCATCTGGCGATGAGCGAGGATTGCGGCATCGTCAATCTCAGCCACTTCCACATGGTCGACATCGAGGGTCCCGACCATGTCGAACTGATGGAATGGCTGTGCGCTGCCAAGGTCGGCGGCGATGCCAACATCGGCAAGGGCATTTATACCCACTTCCTCGACGACGAAGGCATGGTGCGCGCTGACTTCACTGTCTTTCGCATGGCCGACCGCTGCCGTCTGGTCAACGGCGCCGATGCCGGCCCGCGTGACCTGCATTATATGAAGCGGGTCGCCCAAGACCGTGGCCTCGACGTGATCATCACCGACGTCTCGGAGAAATTCGTCACGATCGGTATCTGGGGTCCGAACGCGCGCGACACGCTGAAGAAGGTTGTCGCCGATCCGGCCGGGCTCGATCAGGAAAACTTCGCTTTTGCGGCAATCAAACCGATCGAAATTGCAGGCAAGCCTGTCACCGCCTTCCGCATCTCCTATGTCGGCGAGCAGGGCTGGGAACTGCACATGAAGTACGAAGACGGCCTCGCCGTCTGGGATGCGCTGCGCTCGACCGGCGTGATGGCCTTCGGCGTAGAGACCTATGCAAACTCCCGCCGCATGGAAAAGAGCCTGCGCCTGCAGAACGCCGACCTCCTGACCCAGTACAACCTGATCGAAAGCGATCTCGCCCGTCCGAAAGTCAAGGAAGCCGATTTCCGCGGCAAGGCGAAGCATCTGGAATACAAGGCGCGCGAGCACCAGCCGGCCATGCTCTGCACGCTTGTGATGACCGAGAATACCGACAAATCGGGCGTGAAGCGTTATCCCCTCGGCAACCTGCCGGTTGTCGATCCCGCCACGGGAGAAGTTCTGGTCGACGAGCTTGGCCGTCGGTCCTACACGACTTCGATCGCCTACGGCCCAACGGTCGGAAAGAACATTGCCTTGGCCTATCTGCCTTGGTCGCATTGCCAGGTCGGACGCAGGCTGAATGTCGAGTATTTTTCCGAGAGCTATCCGGTGGAGGTAGTCAGCGTCGGGTACAAGCCGATCTATGACCCAGAAAATCTGAAGCCGCGCACCTAAGCGCATCGGCCCCGCAAATCGGAATCGGTTTTCGGAAAGCACGATGCGAGGGTTGAAAGTGTTGCAGCGTCCTTTGCGCGTCTTAAACCACGCGCGGCGCTGTAAGCACCTAAGCGCTTGTGGCGCCGCAAGCACGGGGACGCCACAAACATCAGGTTGAGCCGCTTGCCCAGAAACAACGAGAAATCTCGCAGTTCGTGCCACTCCGTTGTGTGGGGAGTGTGCACGTCACCCGAGATTTCGAACAAGACAAAGACGTACGGGCGAGGCCCACGCTCTCCCGCGGGTAAAGGTTGCAAGACTGTTACCCAACAGACCGGTTGTCACATAGAAACAGTCATTTGACATCTCTCCAGCGACCGGCAATGTTGACCTACCAGTCTTCCAAATGCATCCGGGCGACGTCATTCGGCAAGGGAAAGTGGGTCATGACAGCTTCCAGAATTCTTCGGCCGGTGATCGCCTTGGCGGCTCTGGCAGCACTCGGCATTCTGCTCTGGTTTGCAACACGCCCGCCACCACTGATCGTCCAAGGCGAGGTCTCAGCCAATCGGGTCGATATCAGCCCGCGTGTTTCCGGCCGCATCGCCAAGCTGAATGTCGATGTCGGGGATAACGTCGAGACCGGCGCTGTCATCGCCGAGCTTGAAAGTCCTGAGCTGACGGCCGCCCTTCATATGTCGCAAGCCGCCCTTTCCGTTTCGCAAGCCGATCTTGCCCGCGTCAATAGCACGCGTCCCGAGACGATCGATGCTGCCAACGCCGAACTTGCTGCGGCTGCGGCGGATGTGACCCTCTACCAGGAAGAGTCTGCGCGTCAGGCCAGGCTGATCACCACCGGCGCCTCGACCCAGGCTCAGGCGGACCAGGCGGCCCGCAATCTTGAAGCAGCGATCCGCAAGCGTGAATCCGCCGAGGCCAATGTGCGGCTGGCGGTCGCCGGCTCCAGCAAGGAAGAGAAGGCGCTTGCCGCCGCGCAGGTGGAACAGACGCGCGCCTCGCTGGATCAGCAGCAGGTCAACGTTTCCGAGCTGACGATCCATGCGCCGATCTCCGGGCAAGTCACGACGAGGGTTGCCGAACTCGGTGAGAATTTCAGCGCCGGTGCGCCGCTCTTTTCGATTATCGATCTCCAGAACCCCTGGTTCACGTTCAACCTGCGCGAGGATCTGCTGAAGGGCCTGAAGGTCGGGGACAATTTCGATGTCGTGGTGCCGGCAATCGGCCCCGATAAGATCCCGGTCAAGGTGACCATGATCAATGCACAGGGACAGTACGCGACCTGGCGGGCGACGCGGGCGACCGGCGATTTCGATCTCAGGACATTCGAGGTGCGCGCCGTTCCGGTAAAAGCCGTGGACGGCTTGCGGCCCGGCATGAGCGTCATTGCCGCCTGGTCGGAGCGTTGAAATGACGCCGCGCGGGCGCATGCACCCGGGTTTTATTCTCGTCTTCACACGGGAGTTCCACTGGTTTCGCCGCCGGCCCTTCCTCTTGTTCCTGACGACGGTCCTGCCGCTGCTACTGATGGGGCTCCTGGCCGCGGTTTTCAGCGCGGGTCTGGCAACCCGCCTGCCGATCGCCGTGCTCGATCAGGACGGCACCGATCTGTCGCGCCAGATCATCCGCATGGTCGATGCCAGCCAGGATACGTCGGTCGAGCTTGCCGTCAGCGACCTCGCCGAAGGCCGGCAGCTCATCCTCTCCGGCGAGGTTCACGGCCTGCTGATGCTGCCGCGCAATCTCGAGCGCGACGTGTTGTCCGGCCGCCGGCCGGAGGTGGTGTTCTTCTACAACACCCAGACGATGACGACCGGCAATCTGGTGGTGCGTGGCGTCAACGCCGCCGTACCGACAGTGGCTGCAGGCATCAGATTGTCGTTGCGCACGGCTCAGGGAGAGCCGGTCGACGCCGCACAGGCCGCTCTCGCTCCCGTTCCGGTACAGGTGAACCCGCTCTTCAATCCCACCCTCAACTATGCGCATTTCCTTCTTGCCGCTCTGATGCCCAGCGTCCTGCAGGTGGTGATCATCACGACGATGGCCTATTCGCTCGGCCTCGACGTCGAGAGCCGCCACCGGCTGCGTATCCTCCGACGGCTGGGCGGCGGGTTGGGGCCGGCGCTGGCGGGCAAGATCCTGCCTTATACGCTAATCTTTCTCGCCGTGCTCGGCATCGCCGATCTGGTCCTCTTCGACTTCCTCGACATGCCGCTGCGCGGCAATCGCTGGCTGCTGCTGATGGCCGGCACCCTGTTCATCCTGGCAAGCCAGTTCATCGGCGTGCTGCTGGCGCTGTTCCTGCGGCCGATGGCAAGCGCCATCAGCATCGGCTCGCTGCTCGCCGCGCCCGCCTTCGGCTTCATGGGCATCGGTTTCCCGAGGATAGGCATGAACGACTTCGCCTATTATTACGGCCAGATGATCCCCGGCACATGGTACCTGATGGCAAGGATCGACCAGACGATCCGCGGCACACCGCTCGATCTATCGTGGAAGCCGATCCTGGTGCTGCTCTTCCTCGTCGTCCTGCTTGCATCCGTCACCGTGCTCCGGCTGGAGGCGATAAGATCGAGGAACAGACGCGAGCCATTGGCATTGCGGGAGGCCACCCGATGAACGGCGTGCTGACGACCTGCCGCATCGAATTGCAGCGCATCCTGTCGTTGCGGCCGGCATTCTCCGTGCTCATTCTGGCAGCCTGCATCTATGCCGCCCTCTATCCCCAGCCCTACCGGGGCGAGGCCCTGCGCGACGTGCCAATCGCACTCGTCGATCTCGACGGCACCGACAGCAGTCGCCAGTTCGCCCGCCGCGTCGATGCCTCGGCCGATGTATTCATCGGCGCCGAATTGCCCGACGAGCCAAGCGCCGAGCGCGAGGTCTTCAGCCGCCAGCTCTACGGCATCCTGGTCATCCCGAAGTATTTCGAGCGCGACCTGCTGCATGGACGACCCTCGCCCGTGGCGCTCTATGCCGATGCCAGCTATTTTCTGATTTATTCGCGCATCTCCGGCGGCGTCTCGGCCGTCGCCAAGACTTTCGGCGCCGAGGTCGAGACCGCAAGACTGGTCGCCATGCATGTCGACCCCGCCGTCGCCGCTGCAGCCTCCGACCCGATGCCACTGACGACGGTACCGCTCTTCAACCCTCAGGGGGGTTATGCCACCTATCTCCTCCCCGCCGCCTTCGTTCTCCTCCTGCAGCAGATGCTCCTGATCGGCGTCGGCCTGCTCGGAACGCTGCGAAACGACCGGCTCGCCGACTCGCCGGCCGGGGCTCTCGCAACCGTGCTCGGCAAACTGCTCGCCTACCTCATCCTGGAGGCGGTGGTGCTGCCCTTCTATCTGATCGTCCTGCCTTATCTCTACGACATTCCAAGGCTCGGGGGACCGCTTACCATCTTCGCCGTCTCGCTGCCCTTCGTGCTTTCCGTCAGCGCGCTCGGCATGGTCGTCGCCGCACTCTTCCGAAGCCCCCTCACCGTCCAGCTGGTGTTCGCGGCGATCGGTATCCCCTTCCTGTTTCTCGCGGGCTTTTCCTGGCCGACCGAGGCGATGCCGAAGGCGCTGCATTATCTGGCGCTACTGGTTCCCAGTAGTTCCGCCATCAACGGAATCGTATCGGTATCGCAACTGGGTGCACCGTTGAGCGACGTCCGCACGCCGTTTCTGACGCTCTGGGCGCTGGCGCTATTTTACGGTTGCCTCGCGGTCGGATTGGAAGTCAGGATGCGGCGAAGCCACCATTAGAATTCAAGAGGGAGGCACGATGTTGACCGAAAACCGCTCACACGTTTCGGCATCATGCTCTGGCGAATGGACAGTCGATGCTTGATAATTTCACATGGTCCGGAGTGCTTGCCGATCCTGTCGTCCAGGCCGGGACGCTGGCCGTCGTCGGTGCGATCGTCACGCGCATAGCGCTTCGGCCCTTCCCGAGCTGGAAGCTCGCTGGCCAGGTGTTTTTCTTCGCGGCGCTCACCGTCCTGCTGCTCTATCACGACATCGTGCCCTACGAAGTCGGGCCGGCGCCGGCTTCGACCTTCGAACGCGTCTTCATCGCCCTTGCCAAGGTCGTCTGGTGGATCAATGCCGCCTGGGCGCTTATCGCCTTCGTCCGCGTCTTCCTGATCTTCGAGCGTCAACCGAGAGAAGGTCGCCTCGTTCAGGATCTGGTCATCGGCCTGATCTATCTCGGCGCGATCCTCTCGGTGGTCGCCTATGTCTTCAGCTTCCCCGTCGGCACGCTGATCGCCACCTCGGGTGTCTTTGCCATCATCCTCGGCCTTGCGCTGCAAAGCACCCTGAGCGACGTCTTTTCCGGCATCGCGCTCAATCTCGGCCGGCCCTATGCGATCGGCGACTGGATCGTGCTGAATGACGGCGTCGAGGGTCGTGTCGTCGAAACCAACTGGCGCTCCACCCATCTGCTGAACGGCTCGAACGACCTCGTCGTCCTGCCCAACAGCTTTCTGGCCAAGGTCGGGCTGACCAATCTCAGCAGCCCCGACCGCAGTCACGGCGCCTCACTGACTGTCCGTGTCGTGCCGACGATCGGGCCGTCGGCGATCATCGAGGTCATGCGTACCGTACTTTTGAGCAGCGGCTCGATCCTGACCGAACCGAAACCCGGCGTGCAGATCAAATCGCTGACATCAGATGCAGTGGAGCTGGAACTCTCCTTCCGCGTCAGGGATATCGGCCAGGCGGGGCCGGCGAAGAACGAGATATTCGATCTCATCTACCGTCATATCAAGGCCGCAGGCCTCACCTTGGCGCGGCCGATCGATGCGGCCGGCCCACCACCCGACCAGTTGCAGTCGGAAGAGGTGATGAAGCCGCACCGGCCGACGCCGCTCAAGCTTCTCGACGCCATCCCGCTGTTTTTCTCGCTGACCGAGGACGAGAAGGAAACACTCGCAGCCTCGATGACCCGGCGGACCTACAAGAAGGATTCCATCCTCATCGAGCAGGGCGATACGGTTGCATCGCTGATGATCGTGCGCAGCGGCGCCCTCGTCGCCACGCGGCGGGAAGGCCATCAGGAAGTCGAACTCGGCCGGCTGGCGCCGGGCGATTATTTCGGCGAAAGCGGGCTGCTGATCGGGGTCGGCGAGGCCGCCAGCCTGCGGGCGCTGACCTTCGTCGTCGTCTACGAGATTGCCCAAGCAAGCCTAACGCCGCTGCTGCACGACCGGCCCGGCATCGCTGAAGAGCTTGCCGCCACTTTGTCGCGCCGCATCGAGACCGGCCAGCATTCCTTCGCGCCCGAAGGCGCCACGCTGAACGGCGGTTCGATGACCTCACTGGTGACACGCATCCGCCACCTGTTCAAGGTGCCGCAGTAAAGCTCCAGGGCAATGGGCGCCGATGCCTGTCACCGCGGCCCTATCCCGCTTCAATGCCGACCCCGAGAATGAGGTAGGTCTCTCCGACGACAAACACGGCTGACGCCGGCGCAAATGGCTACTTTTCCGAATTTCTCGCTAGCGCATCCTCCAGCGACCGCCAGTCGTCGCGATGCGCCTCTGCTGCTCCCTAGCCAGCCAGGGGTTCGTTTATTACCAGGTAGTCGGCAGCTACCAATTCGTCATATATGATGTTATAAATGATTTTATCCACCGTATCTGGATAATAGCTATGGGATCGCCGAAATCAAAACCTGCCCTCGAAAGGCTTGGACATGACATCCGTGGCGCTCGCTTGCGGCGCGGTATCGCCGTGGCCGATCTGGCCGTGCGCGCCGGCACGTCGCCGAGCACCGTCGCGCGGTTGGAAAAGGGAGATCCTGGTGTTGGGATCGGCACGCTCGCCGATGTTCTCGTTGTGCTTGGTCTTGTCGACCGGTTGGCCGACCTGATCGACATCCGCAAAGACGATCTGGGTCTGGCGTTGGCCGCCGAACGCCAGCCACGTCGCGGACGGTCTTTTGCGACCGCACTGCGCAGGCAGAAGGCCAAGGGGAAGACGGCACAGGAGGATACGGATGTCGTTGATCTAGACGGCGCATCATTCTGATGCCCGATTTCAACGCCCATGTCGTTCTCGGCGAGAACCTGACACCCGTTGGCCAGTTGCGTTTCACGCAGGCGGGGCCTCGACAGTTCTCGACTTTTGCTTACGATCCGGCCTGGATCGAAAATCCTCGTGCCTTTGCCGTGCAGCCGACCTTTCCCCTTGAGGCTGGGCCATTTCACACATCTGGCCAGCCCGGAAACATGCGCGATGCATTGGCGGGCGTCTTCGCTGACGCTGCACCGGACAGTTGGGGCCGCAGGCTTCTCGAACGCACCTATGGAAATGGCCTTTCGGAGTTCGAGTATTTGACGCTGTCCGATGATGCCTGCCGGCAGGGCGCGCTGCGATTTGTGGACGATAGGAGAGAAATCATCCGGGGCGGCGCCGCCGACGCCGTACCGCGTCTGGTCGATCTGGAGACCATCACCGCCATCGCCCGGGCCTATGAGCAGGGTAAGGAGATATCCGCGGAGGACATGCAGTTGCTCGCCGGTGCGGGCGGTTCCGGCGGTGCGCGTCCCAAGGCCAATGTTCGGGACGGCGACACGCTCTGGCTCGCCAAGTTTACCTCGGTTCATGATCAGCAGCCGGTCGAACGCCTCGAGGTCGCCACGCTCCGCCTCGCTCGGGCCTGCGGGATCCGTACGCCCGAGGTCAGGCTGGAACTGGCTGATACGCCATTCCCGGTCGCTCTGATCAAGCGGTTCGATAGGCGCGAGGCCGGCCGTGTACCCTATATTTCGGCCCGCACTGCCCTCGGCAAGACCGGGGCCGAACTCGGCTCCTATACGGAGATCGTCGACTTCATGCGGGCCAATGCCGCTGATCCGCAGGCCGATTTCCGTGAA
Organism: Rhizobium sp. PRIMUS64; assembly: GCF_023006465.1. Lineage (NCBI taxonomy): Bacteria > Pseudomonadati > Pseudomonadota > Alphaproteobacteria > Hyphomicrobiales > Rhizobiaceae > Rhizobium > Rhizobium sp. PRIMUS64. The sequence continues at coordinate 61,834 of NZ_JALBGX010000022.1, forward strand.
CTCTTTCTGCGCCTGATCTTCACCATCCTCGTGTCGAACAAGGATGACCATCTAAAGAATCACGGTTTCCTTTATGTGGGGGCCGGTCGCTGGCGCCTGTCTCCGGTGTTCGATGTTAACCCCGCGCCTGACCGCAATCCGCATCTTGAAACGTCAATTCTTGAGGGCGGCGCGCATGACCGATCAATCCGTCTGGCCTTCGAAGCCCGCGAGTTCTTCGAAATCGCCGAAACGGATGCTCGCCAGATGATCCGCGAGACGGCGCAGCACATTTCCCTGCAATGGCGAGATATGCTTCGACAAGTGGGCGTCTCCGGTACGTTGGCGCGCGAGTATGAAGCCGCCTTCGTAAATGACCAGACTGAGATAGCGCTCGCTATATAAACCAGATATGCACGATATACCAGTATAACTCATCATATATGACGTAGTTCGTGCCTGCTCAAGGCATCACACATGCGCAAAAATTCCCCAGTCCGCCTGATTTTCTCAACCAGCCTGGGCGCCGCACTGAATGGCAGCTCGGTTGGCCCGCCGGTGGCGCGTATCCGTCACCTGGTCTAGGTGCCGCAGTAGTCGCCCGAGCTATTTCCGTTGAAACTTCTTCCGCGCCGCCCGCCCCACGCTCTCGGCGAGGATCAGCGGACAGCCAAGGAGAAGCAGAGCAGCGGCGAGCAGCGCGTCGACATGGGCGAATTTCACCAGAACGCCGACGATGGCAATCAGCAGCAGTGCCGCCAGCGCCAGCGCGCCGTCATCGATGAACATGCCGAAGAATTCCTTCAACGCGACCTTAAGAATATTCATCATGCGGCGACCTCGGTATGAACGCTGAAATAATGGCGCAGCATCCGGACTGCCGCGAAGGAAAAGACTGAGAGCACGGCAAGGATGGCCAGAAGCGAAAGATCAGCGCCCGGCCAGTCGGCGCCGACGCCCTCGCCGACCCAGAATATGCCGAAGGCGCTGAGGAGCAGCCCGACGACGAATTTGAGGCTGTTCTCCGGAATCGCCGAGAGCGGCTTGTGCACGAAGATGCCGATGATCAGCACCAGCAGGCAGGCCGCGGCCGCTCCAAGGCTGGCATAGCCGATCATGCCGTGTCCGGCGCCGGTAGCGATGACGATGAACACCACCTCGATCCCCTCGAGCAACACCGCCTTGAAGGCCGTAGTGCCCGCCAGGAAATTGGCACGGCGCTCGGCGGATTGGCGCCGGAGGCTGTCGGTCTCGGCCGCAAATGCCTTCTCCTCGTCGTGTAGCGCGATGAAACCCGAAGCCCGCAGGATCGCCTTGCGCAGCCAGCGCAGGCCGAAGAGAACGAGCAGCGTCCCGATGACGAACTGCATCAGCTCGATCGGAATGAGCCCGAGCAGCGGACCAAGCGCCAGCACGAGAAGAGCGAGAAGGGCGAGTGCGAGACCGGTGCCGATAAAGGCCGGACGCCAGCTCTGCGTGACGCCGACGGCGAGAATGATGGTGAAGGCTTCAACGACCTCGACGAAGGAGCCGAGAAATGCGGCCGTGACCGTCGAAGTGATCGTAGTCAGAGTTGTCATGGTTCTTGTCCGTTATGCCGGCGGAGATCATGTACTGGGCTGAACTATACCGTTTTGCGGCGTCCGCAACATCATCTGGCGGACGGCTCGGAATAAACCGCCTCGAGATCAGCCAGCAGCCAAGCGCCCAGAGCGCACCGGCGCACCATCCGGCCAAGACGTCCGTGGGATAATGGACGCCGAGATAGATTCGGCTCAAGCCGATGAGGACGGCGAGGAAGACGCCGGTGCCCATGACGAAGATCCGCGTTGACCGGTAACGCTGTGTCCGGGCCAGCAGCGCCCCAAGCGTCAGATAGGTCACCGCCGAGACCATCGCGTGTCCGGAGGGAAAGCTGAGATCGCTCACTTCGACCAGATGCGGCACGATGTCGGGGCGCGGCCGCGCGACGAGGATCTTCAAGAGCGTGCTTGCCAGCCAGCCTGTTAGTACCGAGGAAAAGACGAAGATCGCGATCGGCCAGCGCCGGTCGAGCAGAAGATGGACGGTGACGAGAACCGTCATCAGAGAGAGAACGGTGATGCCGCCGAGGGCAGTGATATCGTCGACGGCATGCGTCAGCCAGCCGGGACCGATCGGCACGGCAAGTTCTCCCGGCCGTCGCAACGCCAGCAGGATTGCCTCGTCAAAGTGGAATGTCTCCCCCTCCAGGACTTCGCTCGTCAGTCGCTGGAGCAGGAACAGTCCCCCGGCGATCGATGCCACCATGATCAATGTCAGCGGCTCATATGCATTGAGCCTCGCCAAGAGTCCCCGTCGTTGAACCTCACTCATGCCTGCCGTAGAACTCCCCTACATCATGTCGGTCCTCGCCAGATTGGCAATGCAAAGCGAGGATTCAAGGCCTTGCGCATTCATAGGCGTTCCCGACAGAGGTTTTATGGCCGCTGAGGTCGCCTTTTAGGCGTTCATCAACGGCACCAGTGAGTGAACCGCTTTGATCTGGTCGCAGTACCACGATGGAATGTGATGACGACGAATCCATGCTCATCGGCGGTCGCGAATGTGCGTTGCACCCTTCGAGAGTACATGGCCTCCATCCTTATCGGTTCACAATCCCAACGCCTTGTTGATGGCCGCAATCAATGTAGCACCGGAAAATTGCTTCTGCAGATAAGCAACACACCCCGCCTTTTCCGCCTGCGCTTTTGCGGAGCCGGTTTCCAGTGCCGTGATGAAAATCACGGGAAGGGTTGTTCCCTCGGCTTTCAGCCTGCGTTGCAAATCGATGCCGGACATGCCACCGAGGTCAATATCAAGGACGAGGCAGTCGATCGTCGTTTTGGGATCGCGACTGAGAAAGGCCTCGGCCGATGCATACTCGTTGGCCTGAAAACCGTAAGCGTTAAGCAGCCGCCCGAGACTGCGCCTTAGGCTTGCGTCATCATCGACGACGGCGACCGTGCGGCGAGGGTTCTCCACCTCATACACCTCTTTTGACGATATGAGAGATAATGGTTCCCGATCAAATTAGGCCGGCGGGACGTCGATTGATATTGTCCTAAGGGGAAGGCGCCGCTGTATCCTGGTCGATGAGACCAATATATGCAGCGATCGACACCACCTCGGCCAGCGAGCGTACGTCGAGCTTTTCCATGACCTGATGGCGATGCACCTTCACCGTCCGCTCCGAGATGCCGAGCGCATAAGCGATCTGCTTGTTGAGATGGCCACGTATAACGAGCCGGAACACTTCCGCTTCGCGCGGGCTGAGACTCGCGACCAATGCCCGCTGGGCTTGAAGACGATCGTGACGGGCCTGCTGTCGTTCGCATTGGATGAGGGCGCGATTGATCGCCTCCATCAATGCCGCCGCGGTCGAATTCTTCTCCAGAAAATCCTTGGCACCCGCCTTCATCGCCTCGACGCTTGCCTTTATGTCTCCCTCCCCCGTGAGGAACACGACCGGCAATAGCGGTGCCTGCTCGCACAATCGGCGTTGGATTTGCAACCCGGACTGGCCGGGCATCTGGAGGTCGAGGAGAACGCATCCCGGTTCGCAAGTGGAAAGGCGGGCAAGAAATTGGTCCCCGGATTCATAGGTTTCGACCCTGAGACCATGTGCGGAAAGCAGCCTTGCGGTCGCTGTCCGGTAGGATTTGTCGTCATCGACGATATGGACAACCGGTTTCATCTCGATTGCTCCTCCCTGTGGGCGAGAGGCAGGGCCACGCGAAAGACCGCGCCTCCTTCGGGGCGATTGTCGGCGCAGATGGTGCCGCCATAGGTCTCGAGAATGGCGCGGGCTATGGACAGACCCAGCCCCGTGCCCGCCTGCTTGGTGGTATAGAACGGTTCGAAGATGCGGATCAGCCTCTCCTCGGGAATGCCGTCTCCAGTGTCGGAGACCAGCAGCTCCGCCTTCTCGTCCGCCAGTCCCGTTGTAAACGTAAGCGTTCTCCCGGCCGGGACGGCGTCCAGCATGGCGTCCATAGCATTGGTTGCCAGATTGAGGATAACCTGCTGCACATGAACTTTGTCGGCACGTACCGGCAACTCGCCGGGCGGCTGTGTTGAGGTCAGCGTAATTCCGCGCCGCTCTGCCTCGCCGTGAATGATATGGATTGCGCTCGACGTGACATCGTTCAGATCGAACTCCTGCCAATCGATCTCGCTTCTCTTCTTGAGCAACCCTCTCATCCGGCTGATGATATCGCCTGCGCGCTGATCGTCCTCCTGGATGTCGAGGAGAATCTGCTGAATCAGTTGGTGATCCGGGTTTACACTTCGGAGCAGCACCGCGGCTGCCTCGGCATTGTTTCGGATGGCTGAAAGGGGCTGGTTCAGTTCGTGAGCAATGGACGAGGACAATGCTCCGGCTGTCGCCGACTGGTTAAGGTGGACGGCTTCGAGCAAGTGAAGGCGCGACCGGCTCTCGGCATCGCGGCGGCGCCTCCGCTCGAACAAGAGCACCGAGATGATGCTGGCCTGCGCCAGCACGAGGCCGCTCCCCGCCACCAGAATTGCCCAGTGTTCCTCCCAGAGGCTCCTCTTCTTGTGCATCTGGATTGTGCCCGGCGGCAGATCCTTTTCGGCGAGCCCCCAGCGCTGGAGTTGCCGGGCATCGGCGATATATGTCTGGGGCGCTTCGAGATCCGACACAGGCTTGCCAGCGATCGCATCGATGACAAGGTTGCCGACGGTCCGGCCCAGTGCTTCGAATGTGACGGTATTGCCGCCGACGACGCCATGATCGATGTAGGTCTGATAAGGCCCATAGACGGGCGCGCTGGCGGTCGCTGCGATCTGTCCGATCGCGTCGCGCGGAATGAAGTTGCGCCCTTCCCGATCCTTGAAGACCGTCAATGCCAGGATGATGCTGTCGGGCGGCACATGCGACGCCCGCTCGGTGAACTCGTCGATGGTCAGATCTTCCAGATAGGTCGTCTCGTAGGACTTCGAGAACTGCTCGAGAGCCGCGCGGGCCGTCGTCAGCCATCCGCGGTCGAAGTCGGACGAACCGCCGACAATGTAGAGGTGGCGGGCATCGGGCTGCAGGCCGCGGGCCATTTCGGCCGTCTTCAGAATGTCGAATGTCGTGAAGGCTCCGATCACGTCATCCGGCAAGTCGATCTTCTCGGCGGTGGCTGTGCCGAAACCGGCGGCGACGATCTTTGCACCAGGCGCGATCGTGCCGCGGTTCGCGGAGACGAAGCTCGCAGATTCCTTGCCGAGGGCCACGACCACGTCTGGGCGGCGCGGCGCGTATTTCTCGCCGAGATATCGTGCCATGCGCGCGACATGGTCACCTTCCGGAAACCGCGAAAGATCCAGGAACTCTGAAAACAGGTCGATCTTGCCGTTTGTCGCCTCCAGCAAACGGCTCCGCAGCGCCTCTCCGGCAGCAGTCGTCGCCGCGATCCTCTCGTCATAGGGATAAAGAACGAGAACGCGGGGAACCCGGTCGATGACGGCAATCGAGGTGTCGGAGGCTGCGGCCTGACGACTGGACACACTCGGGGCGAACACCGCCAACAAAAAGGCAGTGCAGCATAATCGACCTGACCATTCGCCCAAGCCCATCAGCTTCCCCCCAAACCGGCCGACAATAACAGCTTCCCGCTACGGCGTCATCTGCGCATCACTACTATCGATTGCCACTGCATGAAGAGATTCCCCAAAGTACAATATCGAGCGAAGGCAGCATTCGCTAAAGTTAAGCGGGCCGGAGCAGAGATGCGGCCGGCCTTCGCATCCCTGCCGGAGGCAGCTCCGGCGGGATCTTCATTTTAAGCAGTCCAGTTGAATCGACGCATGCAATCGCAGCCTTGTCCGCGAGTGGCTCCGTCATTCAAGAACGTCAACGGAGGGATTTGAAATGAACAGCAGAATCCTTATCCGCTGCATCGGAGCATTGGCTTCATCCACCATTCTCTGGTGCGCGGCCTCGCCCCTGCAAGCGCAGGACTCCCAACGAAAACCCAACATCCTGTTCATCGTTTCGGATGATACCGGCTACGGCGATCTCGGGCCCTACGGCGGAGGTGAGGGCCGCGGGATGCCGACCCCGAGCATCGACAAGCTGGCCGACGAAGGCATGACCTTCTTTTCCTTCTACGCCCAGCCGAGCTGCACGCCCGGCCGCGCCGCCATGCAGACGGGACGCATTCCGAACCGCAGCGGCATGACAACAGTGGCATTTCAAGGCCAAGGCGGCGGATTGCCCGCAGCGGAATGGACGCTCGCCTCCGTTCTGAAGCGCGGTGGCTATCACACCTTTTTCACCGGCAAATGGCACCTCGGGGAGGCGGACTATGCGCTTCCGATCGCGCAGGGTTACGACGAAATGAAGTATGTCGGCCTCTATCACCTCAATGCCTACACCTATGCCGACCCGACCTGGTTCCCTGATATGGATGCGGAAACCCGCGCTCTGTTCCAGAAAGTGACAACGGGCTCGCTGTCCGGCAAGGCCGGAGGTGAGGTAAAGGAAGACTTCAAGATCAACGGTCAATATGTCGATACGCCCGTGATCGACGGCAAGGAAGGCGTTGTCGGCATTCCGTTCTTCGACGGCTACGTAGAGAAAGCGGCACTGGGCTTTCTTGATGAAGCTGCAAAGACGCCGGATCAGCCTTTCTTCATCAACGTCAATTTCATGAAAGTGCACCAGCCGAACATGCCGGCCCCGGACTTCCAGGGCAAATCGATCTCGAAGAGTAAGTATGCGGACTCCGTTGTGGAGCTGGATACACGCATCGGAAGGATTATGGACAAGCTGCGTGAAACTGGCATGGACAGAAATACGCTGGTTTTTTACACGACCGATAACGGCGCTTGGCAAGACGTCTATCCGGACGCGGGCTACACACCATTCCGCGGTACAAAAGGCACCGTGCGCGAAGGCGGCAACCGTGTTCCCGCGATCGCTGTCTGGCCCGGCAAGATCAAGCAGGACGTAAAAAATCACGACATCGTCGGTGGTCTCGATCTGATGGCGACCTTTGCCGCAGCCGGCGGCGTGCCGCTGCCCACCAAAGACCGCGAAGATAAACCGATTATCTTCGATAGCTACGATATGACCCCGATTCTGCTGGGTACGGGAAAATCTGCCCGCAAAAACTGGTTCTACTTCACCGAAAACGAACTGACGCCGGGTGCTGCCCGTGTCGGCAATTACAAGGCCGTGTTCAACCTGCGCGGCGACAATGGGCAGGCCACAGGCGGTCTGGCTGTTGATACCAACCTGGGCTGGAAGGGTGCTCAGTCCTACGTCGCCATCGTGCCACAGGTGTTCGATCTGCTGCAGGATCCGCAAGAACGCTACGACATCTTCATGAACAACTACACCGAACATACCTGGACATTGGTCTCCATCTCGGGAGCGATCAAGGACCTCATGAAAACCTACGTCGAGTACCCCCCGCGCAAGCTGCAGAGCATGGGTTACGACGGCCCGATCGAACTCTCCAAGTATCAGATGTTAGAGTCGGTGCGTGAACAACTCGGCAAGGAGGGGGTCAATATCACGGCTCCGACCGGGAACTAGGTCCTTGGCGGCCCCGGAGCGATCCGGGGCTGCCGCGTATCTCCAAGTTCAAGATTGCCGCAAGTTAATCGATGGAGGCATTGCGATGAATTCGGCACGTACTTTCCTGTATTTTTCCCGCGGCGTCGCGCTCGCCGCTGCAGCATGTCTTTTTACTGCAGGGTCGGCAGTCGCTCAAACGGACGCACTGCCTTCGTGGAACGACACGGCACCGAAACAAGCGATCATCTCCTTCGTTGAGAAGGTGACAAAACCGGGTTCAGCCGACTTCGTTCTGGAAGCGGAGCGTATCGCCGTATTCGACAATGATGGAACCCTGTGGGTCGAACATCCGATATATACGCAGCTCGCGTTCGCTCTGGACCGGGTGAAGGCCCTTGCCCCGCAGCATCCGGAATGGAAGGAAACGCAGCCGTTCAAGGCGGTGCTCGAAGGCGACATGAAGGTACTCGCGGCGTCCGGCGAAAAGGGCCTCGTCGAGCTCATCATGACCACGCATGCCGGAATGACCAGCAGCGATTTCCAGAAGATCGTCACCGATTGGCTCGCGTCGGCCCGTGACCCGAAATTCAAGCGGCCTTACACAGAACTCGTCTATCAGCCGATGGTCGAGCTTCTCGGCTATCTCCGCGCCAACGGTTTCAAGACCTTCATCGTTTCAGGCGGAGGCATCGAGTTCATGCGGCCATGGGCGGAAAAAGTCTATGGCGTCCCGCCCGAGCAGGTTATCGGCTCGTCGATCAAGACCGAGTTCAGGATGCAGGACGACACACCGACCCTGTTTCGGCTCCCCGAAGTCAATTTCATCGACGACAAGGCCGGCAAACCCGTCGGGATCAACCAGCAGATCGGCCGGAGGCCGATAGCCGCCTTTGGCAATTCCGACGGAGATCTCCAAATGCTGCAATGGACGACCATGGCCGGTGGGCCTGCCAGGCTCGGCGTGCTGATCCATCATACCGATGCCGAGCGTGAATACGCCTACGACCGCGATACCGAATTCGGCCGCCTCGACAAGGCGCTGGATGCCGCCTCCATCGCCGGCTGGACCGTCATCGACATGAAGTCCGACTGGAAGCAGGTGTTCAAGGACTAGGGGAATGCGCCGAGCGCCGGAGCGTTGGACGATGGCGCCGTGACCTTCTGGAACGTCGACAGGGAGCGATTGAGTGGCAGCGTCTGTTCGATCAGCAGCGGTGAGAGGAGTGACCCTCCTGCTTTTCCTGTTGCTCGCGCCTGCCGGGCGCAGCCTTGCAAGCGACGCCCTCTCGACACCCGCTGCCGACCCGCAAATATCGATCCATGAAGGTTTCGTGGACCAAAAGACTTGTGCATCCTGCCACGCAGATCAGGCGGCTGCTTTTTCGAAGTCCCACCATGCGAAGGCCATGGCCTTGGCCGACGACGAAACGGTGCGCGGCGATTTCGACAATAGCAGGTTCGAACATAACGGCGTGGTCACGACCTTCAACCGCCGCGATGGCCGCTTCTTCGTGAACACCGAGGGTGCGGACGGCGGCGAGGGCGAGTTCGAAGTCAAATATACCTTCGCCTACGAACCGCTGCAGCAATATCTCGTCGAGATCGGAGGCGGACGGCTGCAGGCTCTCGATATCGCCTGGGATACGGCCAGGCGACAGTGGTTCTGGCTCGGCAACGGCACCCCGGCCAAACCGGGCTCGACCTATCATTGGACAGGCCCCTTCTATCGCTGGAACCGCACCTGCATCGATTGTCATTCGACCGATCCCCAGGCGAAGTTTCAACCGCAGACGAATGAATACAAGTCGACCTACGTCGCCACCAGCATCGGCTGTCAGTCCTGTCATGGTCCGGGCGCCAAGCACGTCGCTTCCGCGCAATCGGGCAACGCCTCATCCGCAGTCAAGCCGGATACAGGTCTGCCGAAAGTCGATGCGGGCATCTGCTTTGCCTGCCATGCCAGGCGCACCAAGCTGCTGGACGGCTACCAGCCGGGAAAGCCCTTTCTCGACTATTTCTCCCCTGCCCTGCTCCGGCAGGATCTCTATTTCCCTGACGGGCAGATCCTTGACGAGGTCTTCGAATATGGCTCGTTTCAGCAAAGCAAGATGGCCAGGGCGGGCGTGACCTGTCTCGACTGCCATCGGCCGCACGATGCCGGCCTCAAAGCCGAGGGCAATGCACTGTGCACGCAATGCCACACAGAGACGAAGCCGGAGCGCTTCGTCAACCAGGATCCGAGCGGGCTGTTCGACACTCCCGAGCACACCCGTCACCAGGCCGGCTCCACCGGAGCACAATGCGCCAACTGCCACATGCCAGAACGCACCTACATGAAGGTCGACCCGCGCCGCGACCACTCCTTCGTCATCCCCCGACCCGACCTGTCGGCAACCCTCGGAACGCCGAATGCGTGCACGACCTGTCATGTCGGCAGAACGAATGATTGGGCAGCCGAAACAATGGACAAATGGTACGGGACGCAATGGCGCAAACGCCCGTCGATCGCCCATGCCTTCGCCGGAGCTGCAAACGGCGATCAAGCCGCGGTGGAGGCTCTGCGCGACCTTGTCGGCGACCGTGACCAGGCAGGAATTGTCAGGGGTAGCGCCATCGCAGCAATGAGCCGAACTGGCGGCGTGGAGATCACCGCCGACATTCAAACGGCCGCGGCCGATGCAGATCCGCTCGTCAGGCTCGGTGCTGCGGAAGCGGCAGGCAACATTCCACCGGAGCAGAGGCTGGAGGCGATCGGCAACCTGCTGGGCGATGCAACGCGCGCGGTGCGCGTTGCTGCCGCCAACGCACTCGCCGGCACTCCTCCCCACCTCTTCGGCGATCAGCAAGGCAATTTCGAAGCCGCCGTCGCGGACCTGCGCGCCTATGTCGAAACCAATGGCGACGTCGCGGAAGCACAAAGCAATTATGGCTTCTTCCTGTTCGCCCGACAGCGTACGGCCGAGGCCGAAGCCGCCTTCCGGCGAGCGATTTCGCTCGACCCGACACTGGAGGCAATGCGCATCAATCTCGCGGAATTCTACCGCGCCACCGGCCGGAACGACCAATCGGAACAGACCTATGCCGAAGCGATCGGGATGGCGCCTGAAAGCGCGGATCTGCGGTACGGACACGCGTTGTCGCTGGTACGCAAACAGGCATTGACCGAGGCTATCACAGAACTCCAAGAAGCCGTGCGGCTGGATCCACAAAACTCCCGCTACAAGACGACCTTTGCCGTCGCTCTCGATTCCGCTGGCCGGACGGATGAAGCACTGGACAAGCTCGATGGTTGGGCGGCGGGCGAAGACGCTGATATCATCGGCTTGGCGCTCCGATACAGTCTCAAGCTTCGACGCTTGCCGGAGGCGCTGAAATACGCCGAGGATCTGGCGCGACTGAGACCTGAGGACCAGCAGATTTCAGGCCTCATCGGGCAGTTGACGCAGGCGATCAACGGAAAATAGGTATTTAAACTTGTCGAAATCTACCTCTCGCCGCACAGTGCCGACTCGGGACAGCAGTGCCGAGGCGAAACGAGATCGGGGGATTCTCATGAAAGCCATATACTTGCGTGCCATTCTATTGGTGACGGGCATTTGCGCGGCGTCGGCCGGCAACGCTGCCGATATCACGCCGCTCACGCCGGAAGCAAAAACAGTCGAGAGCCAGAGCGGCTGGGAATTCACCTTCGCGCCATATTTCTGGGCTGCCGGCATATCCGGCGATATTGGGCAGTTTGGACTTCCGGATGTTCATATCGACGCGGATTTCGGCGATATCCTCAATAACCTCGACTTCGCTTTCATGGCGGCAGGCGAAGCAAGATACGATCGCTTCAGCATCGTCGGTGACGTGATCTACACCAAGCTCGGTGCCGACGCCGACACACCTGCCGGCATCCTTGCCGACAGCGTCGATGTGACATCGAAGACCTTCGCGGGATTTCTTGGCGCCGGTTACGCCGTGCTCGAAGACCAAAATGGCCATCTCGATGTGGTCGGCGGCATGAGGGTCTGGTCGGCCAAAACCGAGATCTCCTTTAATGGCGGCATTCTGGCCGGAGTGGATGTCGAAGACAGCGCCACATGGATCGATGCTGTCGCCGGCGTCCGAGGAAACTACTTCTTCACGCCGGAAATCTATGTCACGGGGTGGGGCCTGCTGGGCGCCGGCGGCGCCGATATCGACTGGGATGTGGCGTTGGGCCTCGGCTACAAGTTCAACGACACCATCTCAGCGGTCGCCGGATATCGTGCACTCGGCGTCAATTACGAGAATGACGGGTTCGTCTTCGACGTCGTTCAGCAAGGGCCGATCTTCGGGGTGGCCATTCGGTTCTAAAGGCCGGACTGGCGAACTTCGTACTGTTAGCGATTATCCTTCCAGTATGCTCGCCATTTGAAGACATGGTGTCCTCCGGGAGCCGGAAAAAGACGTCCTCCAGCAGCAGAGAGCCGCCGTGACAGCGGCTCACAGTTCGGTATCCAACAGGATCGATCCGGGGGATATCGTTTCATTTCGGAGGAAGCCTGCCCTGCGGGCTGGGTTCAATCGGATCATGGAGGCATTGATGAAGAAAGTCGCTTCTTGGGTAGTACTGGTTGTCGCGCCGCTCGGTGTCTGGACAGGGACGGCAGCCGCCCAGTCGAGTGAAGACCTGGCGAAGAAGCTTTCCAATCCGATAGCCTCGCTCATCAGCGTCCCGTTCCAGTTCAACTACGATCACGGCTATGGTCCAGACGACGGCGACAAGGCGACGCTGAACATTCAGCCGGTCATTCCCTTCAAGATAAACGAGGACTGGAACGTCATCTCGCGCACCATCCTGCCAGTCACATGGCAGAACGACATTGCCGGACCGTCGGGAACGCAGTTCGGTCTGGGCGACATCACGCAAAGCTTCTTCTTCTCGCCGTCCAAGCCGACCGAGAGCGGCATCGTCTGGGGCGTCGGCCCGGTGTTCCTGCTGCCGACGGCGACGGACGAGCTCCTCGGAAGCGGCAAGTGGGGTGCGGGTCCGACAGCGGTCGTCCTTAAGCAGGACGGCCCCTGGACTTACGGCTTTCTCGGGAACCACATCTGGTCGTTCGCTGGTCAAAGCGACCGGGAGGACGTGAGTTCGACGTTCCTGCAGCCGTTCATCTCCTACACGACCAAGGACGCCTGGACGTTCTCGCTGAATACGGAGTCGACATATAACTGGGAAACGAACGACTGGTCGGTGCCGATCAACTTCGCAGTCGCCAAGCTGATCACCATCGACAAGCAGCCAATCAGCCTGACGGCGGGCATACGATATTGGGCGGCGGCTCCAGACAATGGCCCGGAAGGACTGGGCTTCCGCGTCGCGGTCACGTTCCTCTTCCCGAAGTGAATCCGCAGTCGACGACGCGCGCGGCGGCTGTAGTAGCAAAAGCTCAACCTTCTTTTGCTATTGCTGGAGCCGATTGCGTTGGAGAAGATTTCGGCGATGAAAATTCCGACAGTGATGGTGCTGATTGCAGCCGCCCTGCAGCCGGTCTCAGCCTTCGGCGAGACCGATTGGATGGGCGGCGCGAGACAATGGTCAGTCGGCTTTGCGAATGAGAGCCCGCATCCCTATTGCCGCCTGCTGTGGGACAGCGAGATCGGGAAGACCATGGAATTCCGCCAGAGCGCAACCGAGACGTTCTGGCTTTTATCAAAGAACACATGGGACATCCCGGCCGATACCAAGACCGAGGTGACGCTGACCAACCGGACGACGACGAAAGTGGTCGCCGCCGAATTCTTCGACAAGAACACGCTTCGCCTCTGGGGTCCGGCCAGCAAGGGGAGCGGCGGACTGAAGAAGATCATCAAGAATTCCTTTGCCGGAACGCCTGACGTGCAGCTTACCTTTGCCGGCGACGAAGGCGACTGGACGCTTCCGCTCTCGCGGGTGGATCAGCTCTACCCGACTTATCGCCAGTGCCTCAAACGGCTCGAGGCTGGCGAACGGCCGAAGCAGAATTCCGAAACAAGCAAACCGTTCTGACAGTCGATTATAGCGGCGGCGAAGTATCGCGGATCAGGCTGCGAACGGCTTCGATATCGCCGTTGAGCGGCCGTTCGTCACTATAGTGGGAAACATGCTCCCGCGCGGCCTTGTAGACCAGGTCTGTTCCTGCGGCCCGCGGCGCCGTCGCCGCCAGGAAATCATGCGCCTGGGCAGCGGCCATCAGCTCGATTGCCAGGATATATTCGGCGTTGTCGATGACGGCGAGCAGCTTGCCGGCGGCAGCCGTCGGATGCGCGAGGAAATCCTCCTGCAGGCCTGAGGTCAGCCCGCCGTCCATGGCCGCGGGTGCGGCAAGGCGGCGGTTCTCGTTGCTGAGCGCGGCAGCGGTATACTGAGCAATCATGAAGCCGGAATGGCTGCCGGCATCGCTGGCGAGGAAAGGCGGCAGGCCGCTCACCAGCGGATTGACGAGCCGGTCCATGCGCCGTTCGCTGATCGCACCGATCTGTGCCAGCGCAATGGCCAGGCTATCGGCCGCCTGCCCGAGCGCCGGGGCAACCGCATGGGCCTCGGAGGAGACGATCGGATGGTCCGGCGTGCCTGAGACAGCCGGATTGTCGGTCACCGAAGCAAGCTCCTGGTCGACGATGCGGGCGGAATTGTCGAAGACATCGCGGGCCGCACCATGGGCGTGCGGCACCGAACGAAGGCTAAGCGCATCCTGCGTGCGCCGACCTAAGGCGGCGGCGACAAGACCGCTGCCCTGAAGCCGCGCTCGCAGGCTAGCTCCGACTTTTTCTATTCCCGCCGACGGGCGAAGCGCCAGCACGGCGGCGTCGAAGGCGGCGATCTGGCAGCCTGCTGCTTCCAGCGTCAGTGCTGCGATCGCATCGGCCCAATCGAGCAGCCGCTCGGCGCGTGACAGCGCCACGGCAGTCAAGCCGGTGGCGCAAGCCGTGCCGTTGACAAGGCTCAAGCCCTCCTTGGCGCCGAGCACCAGTGGTTGGAGGCCGATCGCGGCAAGCGCCTCGCGACCGCTCATGCACCGGCCGTCCAGGTGAGCGCAGCCTTCGCCGATCAGAACAAGCGCAATATGGGCGTTATGGACGAGGTAACCGGCAGAACCCTTGGACGGCACGCAGGGAATACAATCATGTTCCAGCAGGGCCGCAAGATGCTGGACGATCTCGCGCCGCACGCCGGAATGACCATGGGCGAAATTGGCGATCTCAGCCGCGATGATCGCGCGCACCTCGCGGGCAGCCAGCAACGGACCGACGCCGCAGGCATGGCTGAGCACGATGCTGCGCGACAACAGGCTCTGCGAGGCACGATCGACCACCGTATCGGCGAGTGCCCCGACGCCGGTATTGACGCCATAGGCACGCACGCCCGTCTCGACGATGCGCGCGACGATGCGGCTTGCTTGCTCGAC
>NZ_JALBGX010000230.1:0-5704 GCF_023006465.1 Rhizobium sp. PRIMUS64
AACCCGGAAACGCTGCTGCACCGCAGCGGCCGTACCGGCCGGGCCGGACGCAAGGGCATCAGCGCCATGATCGTGCCGCTGAATGCACGGCGCAAGGCAGAGCGCCTGCTGGAGAATGCCGGTATTTCGGCTGCCTGGGCGCGACCGCCCTCGGCCGAGGAGGTGAGCGAACGCGACGACGAGCGGCTGCTCGCCGACCCGATCTTCAACGAAACGCCGCAGGAGGAAGAGCAGGGGCTGGTTCAGCAGCTTCTTGCCAGCCACGGCGGCGAAAAGCTTGCCGCCGCCTTCCTGCGTCTTTACCGCACCAATCATTCGGCGCCGGAAGATCTCATCGAAGTTACCGTGCAGGACGAACGCAGCCGCAAGCGCCGCGACAATGCCGAGCCCTACGAGCCGGCGCAGAAGGGACCGCGCGAGGATTTCGGCGCTAGCGTCTGGTTCTCCGTCTCGGTCGGGCGCAAGCAGAATGCCGAGCCGCGCTGGCTGATCCCGATGCTCTGCCGCAACGGCAATGTGACGAAGCGCGAGATCGGCGCGATCAAGATGCAGCCTGAGGAGACCTTCGTGGAGATCGCTGCGGCGAGCGCCGAAAGCTTCCAGGCGGCGATCGGACCGAACAAGGCGCTCGAACGCGGCATCCGCGTGACCAGGCTTCCCGGCACGCCGGATTTTAGCCGGGCGCCGTCGCCGAAGCCTTATGCCGGCAGGCCATCCCGCGACGAGCGGCCGGACGATACGTTCCGCGGCGAGCGGCCGAAGAACAAGTTCGGCAAGGGTCCGGGCGGCGGATACGCCGCAGCCGACAATGCCGGCCAGGAGAGACAGGATAGCAAGCCCTGGAGCAAGAAGCCGGGCAAACCCGGCTTCGATGGCCCGAAGTCAGACAAGCCGAAATTCGACAAGCCGAAATTCGAAGGCGCCAAATATGACGGCAAAGGCGGCGCCGGGCCGAAGGGCAAGTTTTCGAAGAAGAGGACCGGCTGATTTTGTCGCTGCAGCACCGCGCTGTAATGCTTTGAATTAATGCATAATTTGTCCTTAAAATCGTTTCCTATTTGAGGAATTATGCAGCAACCCTTCGCCGGTCTTGGCGGAGGGTTTTGGGTCGTATCCCTCAGCGAGGCAAGGATGATGGTGGAAACGGCAATCCTCAGCGTTCCGGTTTTCAGTACGCTCTGCAATGAGGCCTTCCGGCTGCGACGCGCAGTTTTCGTATATGAGCAGAAGGTTCCCGAAGCCGAGGAATTCGATGCCGACGATCTCAGCGCCCATCATCTCGTCGCTGTCACGGCGGGCGAGGTTTCCGGCACGCTGAGAGCCATTTACGCCGAGGAACATGTGAAGATCGGCCGGGTTGCGGTTGCTGGCCGATGGCGCGGCCGCGGCATTGCGGCTGATATGATCGGGCGTGCAATGGAACTGCATCGCGGCGCACGCGACAACCGCTTCTATCTCACAGCGCAGGCGGACAAGCTGCCGCTCTACGAGCGTTTTGGCTTCGTTGCCTATGGCACTGAATTCCTCGACGGTGGCATGCCGCATCTTGCCATGAAGAACTATTGAGCTTCGGTGGCGGCAGGAGCAGACGACGATGAAACGCCCGGGCATGCAGCAACCCGATCCGGTCGCCTTTATCAAAGCTAATCTGCCGATCTCACCCGTTCCGTCCATTCCCGAGATCCGGCTTCATACGGCAGGCCCCGCAAGCGGGCTCTGGCGGCTTGCAGGCCGCAGAGAAGCCGATCCGGCACCTTATTGGGCCTATCCCTGGGCCGGCGGCGCCGTGCTTGCCCGCTATCTGCTCGACCGGCCGGAAATAGTCGTGGGTCGCCGTGTCCTCGATCTCGGCGCCGGCTCGGGGCTCGTCGCCATTGCGGCGGCGAAGGCCGGAGCCGCCACGGTGACGGCGGTCGACATCGATGCCAATGCCATTGCCGCGATCGGCCTCAACGCGGCGATCAACGGCGTGGATATCATAGCCCGGGCCGCCGATATCATCGAGGATCCACCACCGGAGATAGACCTCCTCGTGGTCGGCGACCTGTTCTACGATCCCACGCTCGCCTTGCGGGTGATGGCCTTCCTGCGGCGTTGCGAGGCGAGCGGCATCGAGGTGCTGATCGGCGATCCCGAACGGGCCCACCTGCCGCGGGGCGAACTCAGCCGAATCGCCACCCATATAGTTGCGGATTTCGGTGGGGGCACCGGCGGTGCCGCGCCGGCGGGCGTTTTTGCGCTCTTCGGCAACGGCTGAAAGGCTGAGATTATGCCAAGAGATCCGGCCGCAACAGCATGACCGGGCAGGGCGCTCCGGCCGGCAGTTCCGGCGCATGCGGCGGGCGGATGACGAGGCAATCGGCTGCGGCGAAGACCTTCATCATCGAGGAATCCTGCTTGCCGAAAGGCTCGGCGAGCCAGGCGCCGGCAGCGGATTTCGAAAGTTTCGCCCTGATATAGTCCTGCCGGTGGTCATTGGCGCGCAGTGTGACGGCCGCCTCCACCGTTGCCTCGCGCCGCACTGGCGGCAGGGAGGCGAGCTTGCGGATCAGCGGCTCAAGGAAGAGCAGCGAACAGACGAGGCTAGAGACCGGATTGCCGGGCAGGCCGAGCACATGCGTCTCACCGAAGCTGCCGACCATCAGCGGTTTGCCGGGGCGCATGGCGATGCGCCAGAAATCGAGCTGCATGCCGGCCTCGGTCAGCGTGGCCTGCACCAGATCATGGTCGCCGACCGAAGCGCCGCCGAGCGTGACGATCACATCGACCTTGGCGTCCCGCGCCGTGCCGATCGCCGCGGTGATCTTGGCCTTGTCATCAGGCACGATACCGAGATCGAGCACATCGGCGCCGGCTTTGCGGGCAAGGGCTGCAATACCAAACGTATTGGATGCGATGATCTGCGAAGGGCCGGGCGTGCTTCCGGGCGGCAGCAGTTCGTCGCCGGTTGCGAGGATGGCGATCAGCGGGCGCCGCAGCACCTCGACATCAGGTCGGTTCATGCCCGCAGCGACCGTCAGCCGCGAGAAATCGAGCACGGTGCCGGCCGACAACACGGCTTCGCCTTCGGCGAAATCCTGGCCGCGGGGACGCACGTGCTGGCCCTGCCGCACAGGGAAATTGGTTCTGATGCCGCCCTCGATCTTCTCCGCATCCTCCTGCAGCAGGACGCTATCAGCGCCTGGCGGAACAGGCGCGCCGGTGAAGATACGGACGGCCTCTCCCTGGCCGACGCTTCCCTCGAAGCCGTGGCCGGCGGAAGATATCCCGATGACCTTCAGCACGGCGCCCGGCTCCGGCGCGTCTTCGCGGCGTAGCGCATAGCCATCCATGGCAGAGGCGTTGAAGGGCGGTTGGGTCAGGCCGGCCGTCAGCTCGACGGCCAGGACGCGGCCCTCAGCCTCGGCAAGCGGCAGCGTCTCGGACGCCGCAACGGGCTTTGCGCGAGAGAGCAAGCGGTTCAGAGCCTCGGCGACCGGAAGAAGGTTCATCTTGCCTCCGGATGACGGAAATCGCCGGATTTTCCGCCGGACTTTTCTAGAAGTCTGATGCCGCCGATCTCCATTGCCTTATCGGCCGCCTTGGCCATGTCGTAGATCGTCAGACAAGCGACAGAGACGGCGGTCAGCGCCTCCATCTCGACACCGGTCTTGCCGGTCAGCTTGGCGGTGGCCGTAACGCGCAGACCGGGCAGGGCGGCATCTTCCTCGATCTCGACCGTGACCTTCGTCAGCATCAGCGGATGGCAGAGCGGGATGAGATCGGCGGTGCGTTTTGCCGCCATGATGCCGGCAAGGCGCGCCGTCCCGATCACATCGCCCTTCTTGGCATTGCCTTGCCGGATGAGAGCGAGTGTTTCCGGCGCCATCTTCACATGGCCCTCGGCAGTGGCGATGCGCACCGTCTCGGCCTTATCGGAGACATCGACCATATGCGCCTCGCCGGAGGCATCGATATGAGTGAGCCCTGGCTTTTGGCCGCTCATATCATTCGGCCGCGATGGCGGCTTCGCCAAAAAGCAACGCGCGGGTGGCGGCGGCTACGTCGTCCTTGCGCATCAGGCTCTCGCCGACGAGGAAGGTATTGATGTCGACGGCCTGCAGGCGCTTGCAATCCGCATGGGTAAAGATGCCGCTTTCGCCGACCAGCAGCCGGTCGTCCGGCACCATGGGGGCAAGCGTCTCGCTGACGCTCAGGCTGACTTCGAAGGTCCGCAGATTGCGGTTGTTGATGCCAATGAGCAGCGAGGAAAGCTTCAGGGCCCGCTCCATCTCCTCGGCGTCGTGGACCTCGACCAGCACGTCCATACCGAGGCCAAAGGCTTCGTCCTGCAGGCGTTCGGCCTCGTCGTCAGAAAGCGAAGCCATGATCAGCAGGATGCAATCGGCACCCCAGGCGCGGGCTTCCTGCACCTGATAGGTCTCGAACATGAAATCCTTCCGCAGCGCCGGCAGCGTGCAGGCAGCGCGAGCGGCCGTCAGAAATTCCGGCGCGCCCTGGAAACTCGGCCTGTCGGTCAGCACCGAAAGGCAGGCGGCACCGCCGGCCTCATAGGCGCTCGCCAGCGACGGCGGATCGAAATCCGGGCGAATGAGACCCTTCGACGGGCTCGCCTTCTTGATTTCGGCGATCAGGCCGAAGCGGCCGGCATCACGCTTGGCAACGAGCGCCTTGTGGAAGCCGCGCGGGGCGGACTGATCAGCCTGCATCGCCTTCAAGTCGGCAAGCGACACCGTCGCCTTGGCGGCGGCGATCTCCTCGCGCTTGTAGAGTTCGATCTTCTTCAGGATATCGGTCATCGGGCAATCCTAGTCGATATCGTTGGAAACGGCGATGAGTTTGTCGAGAGCGAGCGCGGTAGAGCCGCTATCCAGCGATTGCGTGGCCAGCGTCATGCCGTCGCGGATCGTTGCGACCTTGCCCGCGATGACGAGCGAGGCGGCCGCATTGGCGAGCGAGATATCGCGATAGGCATTCTTGGCGCCGCCGAGCACCTCGCGAAGGGCTGCGGCATTGGCGACACCGTCACCACCCTTGATGTCGGCGAGCACGCAAGGGCTGACGCCGAAATCGGCGGGCGAGAGCTCGAAGGTGCGGATCTTCCCATCTTCGAGTGCCGCGACGTGTGTGATGCCGGTCGTGGTGATCTCGTCGAGGCCATCGCCATGGACCACCCAGACGCATTCGGAGCCGAGATCACGCATGACTTCGGCAAGCGGCACCAGCCATTGCGGCGAGAAGACGCCGAGCAGCTGGCGACGGACGCCGGCCGGGCTGGAAAGCGGCCCGAGCAGGTTGAAGATCGTGCGCGTGCCAAGCTCGACCCGGGAGGGGCCGACATGACGCATGGCGGAATGATGCAGCTGGGCGAACATGAAGCCGACGCCGGCTTCCGCGATGCAGCGGGAAATGATCTCGGGACCGACGTCGAGCTTGACGCCGAGTGCCGCCAGATTGTCGGCCGCGCCCGATTTCGAACTCAGCGCCCGGTTGCCGTGTTTGGCGACAGGAACACCGGCGCCGGCGACGATCAGCGCCGCCAGCGTCGAGATGTTGTAGGTGCCGCTGGCATCACCGCCGGTGCCGACGATGTCGATCGCATCGGCCGGGGCCTCGACGGTCAGCATTTTCGAGCGCATCGCGGTGACGGCGCCGACGATCTCATCGACGGTCTCGCCGCGCACGCGCAGCGCCATCAGGAAGC
>NZ_JALBGX010000231.1:0-5697 GCF_023006465.1 Rhizobium sp. PRIMUS64
TGGCCTTCGGCTTGCAATGTCCTGGCTTGAGTTGCTGCCGAGCGCGGACAACCCCCAGACCAGCATCACTATCCATGGTGTGCCCTACACGGCCACTCTGGGGCCATCAGGCAGGGAGAACGACATTTACCTTTTCCAGCAATAGGGTGGAGATGGATCGAGCAATAGATGCCAGTCGTTCTTACATTCTAACTTTGCGGTTACAATTGCTGTCAAAGCTGATTAGAGGGGCGACATTGTCAGCCAGTTACAAACGCGACGCTGGCTCTGATGATCAGCCCCGATCCGACCGGCTGGGCCGGGTTGAAAGGGCGGAGCGGGGGCGGGTGAGGGGCACCCATCGGCTTTAGCTTTAAGACGATGCGATCGACGCCTCACTCGGCAGCATCGCGCTTTGCCAGCGCAGCTTTACGGCGTTCGATGACGGCCGGATCGTTCGTAAAATCCTTCCGCCGTCCCGGACCGTGAGCCCGTCGCACATAGCCGTTCTTCTCGCTATTGCTCTTTACCACAGGCTTCGATTGCTGTAAGCATCCGGTGAAGGACGCAGGTCAGGCCGCTTGAGCATCCAGCGCCGTCGGCGTCCAGTTCCACGGAAGCAATTGTTCCAGTTTGCTCGTCGGCGTGTCAGCGATGTTGGCGAGGACATCAGCAAGCCAGGCTTGCGGATCGATGTCGTTGAGCTTTGCGCTCATGATCAGCGTCGCCATGAAGGCTGCGCGATCAGCACCACGATCCGATCCGGCGAAGAGCCATGACTTCCTTCCGAGAGCAATGCCCCGTTCATTCTGCCCATGTCGGCGATGAAGTCGAGGTTCACTATCGCTGGCATCCACATTTTGGCCAGAAGGTTTCCATTCGTCGCGTCGAAGAACGAGCGACAGGCCGGTTTTTGAAGGTTCTGGGGCCGACAGGTGTCGTCATCGCGATCTCAGGGTGGATGATCGATCCCGTGGTCTGCCGCGGCATGACCATGGGAACGCCACGCGTCGATCTTGCGACGCTAATCGAATTGAACAGGCTGGTCTCTGGCGGCAGCAAAGCGGCACCCTTCCGAAGTGGACGTAGAATCACTCAGGAGGACCATGATGAGATCCCGCAATACGCTGGTGCCGGCGTCGGGCCGGCAGCTCGACCTGATATTCAAAACTCGGATGCTCGACGGACTGAGCGACAAGGAACGCAAGAAGGCGATTTCAACGCTGGCTTGCCTGCTGATGCAGGCCGCAGGCCTCGTCGTCGAGGAGGTCAACGATGACCAGCACTGATTTGATTCCGACAGCGCTGCTCGCGCGCAAGGCCGTCGTTTATGTGCGGCAATCCACGCAGTCGCAGGTTATAACCAATCTGGAAAGCCAGCGACGGCAGTATGATCTTGTTGACATTGCGCGACACCACGGCTTCAGCGACGTCGAGGTGATCGACGACGACCTCGGGCGCTCTGCCAGCGGAACCGTCGCCCGTCCGGGCTTCGATCGTCTCGTCGCCCTACTGTGCGCCGGCAAAGTTGGTGCCGTTTTCTGCTTCGATGCTTCACGGCTTGCGCGCAACGGTCGGGACTGGCATCACCTGCTCGAACTGTGCGGCCTGGTCGAAGCCCGCGTCATTGACCATGACGGCGTCTACAATCCATGTCGACCCAACGATCGGCTGCTGCTGGGAATGAAGGGCAGTATCAGCGAGTTCGAACTGGGCGTGCTGAGAGCCCGGATGCTCGATGCCGCCAGGTCGAAGGCGCGCCGTGGCGAACTGCGACTTTCCGTTCCGTTCGGCTACATTTGGCATCGGGAGGCCGGGCTTGGGCTCGATCCTGATCTGCGTCTGCAAGAGGTAATTCGATCCATCTTCGCCCGCTTCCACGACCTTGGAAGCGCGCGTCAGGTGCTGCTGTCGATGACGAAAGATCAGATTCACTTCCCTCGGCCGTCGGATGAAGGGCGCATGACCAACTTCGTATGGATGCCAGTACGTTATCGCAATGTGATCGGCATCCTCAAAAACCCCTTCTACGCCGGCGTTTACGTCTATGGGAAGAGCGAGAAGCGGACTGCCATCGTCGATGGACGGGCTCGGCGCAGTTACGGGCACGGCAAGCCCGTCGGTAGCTGGGAGGTGATGATCCGGGACCATCACGAAGGTTACATTAGTTGGGGCGAATACGAGCGTAACCAACAGCAACTGGCCCTCAATAATTATGGCCGCTCGGGTGGGACTAAATCGGGCCGCGGCGGCAAAGCATTATTATCAGGTCTCCTGACCTGCGGACGGTGTGGACGGCGACTGAGTGTTGCCTATACGGGAAATCCACAAAATCCTGTCTATCGCTGCTATAAACAGAACCTGATGATGGGCTTGCCCCGTTGCATGACGTTCGGCGGCTCGAAGGTCGATGCGGCGGTTGCGCGCGAGTTGTTGCGCGCGGTAGAACCATTAGCGATCGAGGCGACTTTTGAAGCAGAGCGGATGCACCGGGAGCGACAGGAAGACCAGCGCCACATTCACGATCTGGAGCTACAACAGGCCCGCTACGAGGCTAGCCTCGCCGAGCGCCGCTATGCGGCATGCGATCCCGACAACCGCCTGATAGCTGCACAGCTTGAGAAGAATTGGGAAACGGCGCTACGCCGCGTCCGTGATCTGGAAGTGCGCAGGCCTACCGAAAGTCCTTCAACCATCGAAGTTGACCCAGGCACTTTCGCAAACCTCGCCGACAATCTGCAGGCGGCCTGGGAGTCGCCGGATGTCACCATGCGCGTGCGCCAGCAACTGCTACGTACATTGATCGCCGACATTGTTGTCGATGTCGATGATGAGGTGCGCGACGTGGTGCTGACCATCCATTGGAAAGGCGGTCAGCATTCGGAGCTCAAGGTTCGCAAGCCCCAGACGGGTGAACACGGGTGCGCCACAACGGAAGATGCTTTGGCAGTGATGCGGAGCATGGCAGGACGCTGGTCCGATGAACATATCGCCGCGTCGCTCAATCGAATGGGAATGCCCACGGGGCAAGGAAAAACCTGGACTGCACACCGGGTCGCTTCCGTAAGGCGGGTCCGGGCCATTCACGCGTACAAATCAGCCGATAAAGAGGGCGAATGGCTGACCATGACAGAGGCGGCGGCGGTTTTGGGCGTGACCAACCACCGAATACGCCACCTGATCAAGACGAACGTGTTGTCTGCCGAGCAGGTGGTTCCCGGCGCGCCGTATCAAATCCGGGCCAGCGACCTGACTTCGGCGACCGTCCAAGCCGCGATAGCCCGAAAGGGCCGCCCGTGTCGCATTGCTGACACCGAGACGCTTCCAATGTTTACAGATACTTAAAGAGGGAGTGCACAATGACTCAGGTCCGGCAAAGCCTCGCAGCGCCCGCTCGGCTGCATTGTTCGTCAGGCAAATTCTCCCATCTTCCAGGAATGACGTGAAGCCGTCCCAACGCTTCAGCATGTAATCGATAGCCTCGGCGACAGGAGAACTGCGCGACAGCTTTGCCCGCTCGGTCCGCATCCAGTCCTCGAGTTCTTTGACGAGTGAGAGGCTGTCGATGCGACGGCGCTGCAGGCGTTCGTCGGCGGCAAGCCCGTTGATCTCCCGCTCGATGTCGAACAGGGCATCGATCCGTTTGACAGCCTCCAGCGCCAGCGGCGAGATCGGCATGGCACGGCTGCCGCGTTTGGCATTCGTGGCAATGTCAGCGAGCACAAAGAACTTGCGGCGTGAGTGCGCCCAGCACAGTGCCTGCGTCAGCGGATCGGGATCGCGGTCAACCTTGAACAGGGGATTGTAGCCGCCATAAGCATCCGCTTGCAGAATGCCGGTGAAGGTCTTCAGGTGGCGCTCGGGATGCTCCTGCCGCCGGTCCCGCGACGCATAGTAAAGAGCTGCGGGTGGTGACTGCCCGCTGAACGGTCGGTCATCCCGGACATATGTCCAGATGCGCCCCGTATCGGTTTTGCCTTTCGCCAGGATCGGCACGGTGGTGTCGTCGCCATGCAGCCGCTCGGCGGCCAGAACATGCGCCTCGATCAACGAATGAATGGGCTTCAGCGCCGCCGCGCAAGCACCGACCTGGTCGGCCAGTGTCGATAAGCTGAGGTCGATCCCCTCTCGGCCATAGCGCTCGCTCTGGCGGTTCAGCGGTTGATGCTGGGCGAACTTCTCAAACAGGATCATCGCCAGCAGGTTCGGCCCGGCAAAACCGCGCGGCGTCACATGGAAAGGTGCGGGCGGCTGAGTGATCTTCTCGCATTCGCGGCAGGAGAACTTCTCCCGCACAGTCTGGATGACTTTCCACTGGCGCGGGATCACCTCCAGCGTCTCGGTGATGTCCTCGCCGAGCTTCGACAGCCTGGCGGAACCGCAGCAGCGGCAACTCGTCGGGGCGGCGATGACGACGCGCTCGCGCGGCAGGTGTTCGGGAAACGGCTTCCGTGATGGACGCTTTCGCTCGAACGCCCGGACTGTAGAAGCCTTGGCAGCAATCTCCGCCGCCAGTTCGTCTTCACCAGCGTCGGCTTCGAGTTCCTCGAGTTGCAGCTCCATCTGCTCGAGAAGTCGCGCCTTGCGCTCGGACCGGCTGCCGTAAAGTTCACGGCGAACCTTCTCGATCTCCAGCTTCAACCGCGCGATCAGCGCTTCTGAATGTGACACGAGCGCCTTGGCACTGGCGGCTTCCGCCTCGGCTTTCATACGCCAGGCACGCTCTTGCGCCAGCAGTGCAAGCGCACTGGCAAGATCGTCAGGAAGCTGTTCGGCCGCATCGTTCATGGTAGGATGGAATCATATTCGACCCAGCCATTCCAGTGCTTTTGCTCATCCTGCCGACGTCGGTCGCCAGGTTTTTTGCGGCATCCGCCAGTCTATACCTTCCAGCAGATAACCGAGCTGCGCCGGTGTGATCACCACCGATCCATCTGCCGCCGACGGCCAGACGAAGCGTCCGCGTTCAAGCTTCTTCGTAAACAGGCAGGCTCCCTGGCCGTCATGCCAGATGACCTTGATCAGGCCACCACCGCGACCGCGGAACACGAACAGGTGTCCGCACATCGGATCGCGCTTCAGCGTCTCCTGCACCATCAGCGATAGACCGGGGAAGCCTTTGCGCATGTCCGTATGGCCTGTCGCCAGCCAGACCTTCACACCACTCGGAACCGGGATCATCTCCGTTCCAGCACGACATCGAGAATGCGGCCCAGCGCCTCGGTATCGATGTCGCTGTCCACGCGAATACGACGGCCCCGACCCAGCTCAATCGTCACATCGCTACGCTTCCGGCGGGACTGCGATGGGGCAGGCGGCCCCGAGGGAATGGGCGTGGCTGGAGGCGCGGCCTCGGACAGGATCACCGGCACCAACGTGCTCGCCATTTCCGTCTTCGGCTCCTCGATTTGGCAAAGCTCCTTGCGCCAACGGAAAAGCTGGCTGACATGGATACCGGCCGCACGGGCAATCTCGGAAAGCACCGCATCTGGCTCAAAGCAGGCCGCAACAAGCCGCTCTTTGTCTTCCCGAGACCAGCGCCGTCGGCGCTCGACAGACGTGATCACTTCAATCGGATGCTTCGTCATAGGACTACTCCTAGTGTTTGGTAAGCGGCAAGCTGAGACCGTTCAGCGCGCGTAATTCCACGGCATGAGTGCATCGAGATCGCTGCTCGACCAGCCGTTGGCGATCCGCTCAAGTGTTTGGGTGAGCCAA
>NZ_JALBGX010000232.1:0-5686 GCF_023006465.1 Rhizobium sp. PRIMUS64
CCCCTGAGGAAATCGGCGGCCGCCAGCGGTTTGCCGCCGGCCTTCTGCAACCTGGTCAGCCGCACCGCGCCCGAGGCGCAGGCGACCACGAGATCATCGGTCAGCAATTGCCCGGCAGCACCCTGCCCCTCAGCCAGTTCGGAAGCCAGCACCTTCACCCGCTCCGGCTTGCCGCCGATTTCGAGCTCGAACCAGGCCCCCGGAAACGGCGCCAGGCCGCGGATGTGATTGTGCACGTCCCAGGCATCCCTGGAAAAATCGATGCGCGTCTCGGCCTTGTCGATCTTGGCGGCATAGAGCACGCCGTCTTCCGGCTGCGGCGTCAGCGGCAGGTCGTTCATCTCGAGTTTCACCATGGCTTCCGCCATCGCCTTGGCGCCCACGAGCATCAGCCGGTCGTGCAGCTCGCCAGCCGTCATGTTCGGGCCGATCTCAACCTCGCGGGTCAGCGCAACGGCGCCGGTATCCAGACCCTTGTCCATCTTCATCACCATCATGCCGGTTTTTGCGTCGCCGGCCATGATCGCCCGCTGGATCGGAGCAGCACCGCGCCAGCGCGGCAGCAGCGAGGCATGGCCGTTGTAGCAGCCATCCCTTGTGCCGTTCAAAATCGCTTCCGGCAGCAACAGTCCGTAGGCAACGACGACGCCGACATCGGCATTGAAAGCGCGAAACCTCTCGCGCTCCTCGGGGTCCTTGAAATTGACCGGGGTGAAGACCGGCAGGCCCAGCAACTCGGCCGCCTGATGCACCGGCGATTTCTGCAGATCGAGGCCGCGCCGCCCGCCCGGCCGTGGCGGCTGCGTATAGACCGCAACGATCCTGTGCCCGGCATCGACGAGCAGGCGCAGGGTCGGAACCGAGAACTCCGGCGTTCCCATGAAGATGATGCGAAGAGACATTTTATCTCGCCAATTGAGGATCAACCGTCTTCAAACGGATTTACGAGCTTGAGATCAAGCCCCTCGAAATCTCTGGTGTTGCGGGTCGCAAGCGTCGCGCCGTTTGCAAGGCAGATGGCGGCAATCATAGCATCCTTCGTTTCCATCGGCCGTCCCGCCTTTCTGCGCTCCGCAGCCAACAGGCCGTAGCGATGCGCCGCACTCAGGGAAAAACCGAGGATACGGCCCGAAAATTCCGACTCGATCCGATTGAAGTCGGACACCAGCGCAGTCTTTCGCCTGCCATCATCAAGGAGTTCAAGACCGTAACGCATTTCGGCGACTGCAATCGTCGTCAGAAAAAGCGTCTCGACGTCGTAGGCGTCCAGCCAGCTCAGTATCCGCTCGCTGTGGGTCCTCCCCTGCATTTCGGAAATCACATTCGTATCGAGGACGATCATGTGTCGAAGCGCGGCGGTTCGCGGTCGCGTTCGTGGCGAGATGCGGCGATGGCCTCCACTTCATCTTCGCTCAATCTTTCGTCACTCATCAGAGAGCGCAGGCGCTGCCCGGCGGAAGCTCCTGAGCGCTCCACGGCAATCTGCCGGCGCATGATTTCGATCGCCTCTTCCGAAAGGCTGCGGCCGTTGCGCTGCGCGCTTTCCTGAAGCTGCAGCTTCATTGCATCCGGAACATCTCGAATAAGCAGGTCGCCCATTCGGCACCTCCACTATGATATCAGTGATATCATAGTGCCTCGCCTGTGAATTTTCAATGCAGCGCTCAGAGCGCCTTTGACTTTGCCGCCTTGGTGAATTTCTTGATGACCATCTCCCGCTTCAGCCGCGAGATATAATCGATGAAGAGCACGCCGTTCAGGTGGTCGATCTCGTGCTGCAGGCAGGTGGCGAGCAGTCCGTCGGCTTCCACGGTCTGTTCCTTGCCGTTCAGGTCGAGATATTTGACCGAGACGATAGCGGGGCGCTCGACCTCGGCATAATAATCCGGAATCGAAAGACAGCCTTCCTCATAAACGGAGCGCTCGTCGGAGGATTTGACGATCTCAGGATTGATGAACACCTGCGGCTGCTTTTCCTCGCCCTCGCGCGAGATGTCGATGACGAGCATGCGACGCGGCACGCCGATCTGGATGGCGGCAAGGCCGATGCCCGGCGCGTCGTACATGGTTTCGAGCATATCGTCGGCAAGACGCTGCAGGTCGGAGTCCACCCGCTCGATCGGCTTGGACAGCTGGCGGAGAACGGGATCGGGAAGAATGATGAGTGGCTTGATGGTCATGGCGTTCCCATAACCCATCTTTTCCGACTATGGAATTATCCGGCAGGCGGGGAATACGCTTTTTTGCATCCCCGCCTGGAATTTCGCCATAGAGCCTTTCCTGGTCAGATTGAATCATTCTGTTGGCTCAAACGGAGTCGGATGGTCGACCGGCCGGCGCGTGTCGTAGCCAAGCGCTACGGCCAAGCCGGCCGGTCGATCAGCCGGCCCGTTTCAGCCAACCCGAAGGGCCGGGCATCTTTGCGCCAGGATCAGAGGCGATCGGCTCGGACGTACCAAGAGGTATGCCCGTCGCCAATCGCCTCTGCCCTGACGAAAACCTGCTCCGGCAGAATGCTGCAATCTGACCAGGAAAGGCTCTATTCGCCTCAGGCCGCCCGGCGGGCAGCACCGGTGGAACGGCCTTCCGGCCGGGCGCGGAAGCGCCGCAGCAGCTCGATCAGGGTTTCCACCTCGTCCTTGAGGCGGCGCGTTTCCGCCGAAGACTGTTCGACCATGTCCGAATTCTGCTGGGTGATCGCACCCATGTTGCGGACGGCGACGCTGACCTCGTTGACGCCGGTCGCCTGATCGCGGGCGGCGGCGGCGATATCGGCGACGAAACGGTTGATGATGTCGATGCGGCTGATCATGTCGTTCAGCGCTTCGCCGGTGCTGGAGACGATGCCGACGCCCTGATTGACCTGGGTCGAGCTCTGGGAGATCAGGTTCTTGATCTCCTTGGCCGCTTCCGCGGTGCGCTGGGCGAGCTGGCGGACTTCCTGGGCGACGACGGCAAAACCCTTGCCGGCATCGCCGGCGCGCGCCGCCTCAACGCCAGCGTTCAGCGCCAGCAGATTGGTCTGGAAGGCGATCTCATCGATAACGCCGATGATCTTGGATATCCCGGTCGAGGATTTCTCGATGCCGGCCATCGCCGAGACGGCGCTGGTGACGAGTTCGCCGGAGTTCTTCGCCTTCTCCTGCGTCTCGCGCACGGCGGCCGAAGCCTTCTCGGCATTGGCCGCCGTCTGGCCGACGCTGACGGACAGCTGCTGCAGGGCAGCCGAACTCTCCTCGACTCCTGCCGCTTGCTGGGCAGTGCGCAGCGCCAGATCGTTGGTTGCATTGGAAATGACGTCGGCGCCGCTCATGATATGGCCAGAAGTCTCGCGCACGGAGGCGAAGGACTGGCGAAGGGCGCTGACGGCGCGGTTGTAGTCCTCCGCCATCTGCCGGAAATTGCCCGGCAGGTCGGACGGCAGGGTGGCTTCGAGATCGCCGTTCGACAGCGCTTCCAGACCGCGGCGCAGCTGCTCCAGCGCGATCGCCTGATCGGATTCGGCCTGGGCACGCTCCTCTTCCAAGGCGCGGCGCTTGGCTTCGAGCGTCTCGAGATAGACCGAGATGGAATAATCCATGTCGAGCATGCCGGCCTTGATGACGGCCGACAGCTTCTCGGCCAATGCCTTGGCCTCTCGGCGCGCAAAGATCGACGGCCACTGCTTCTCCATGATGCCTTTGACGAGCTCGGACATGACGATGGCGTAACCGCCAATATACCAGCGCGGCTCCAGTCCGATGCGGGCGTGCGTCCGGCCGACCGCGGTCACGCCGTTGACATAGCTCTCGTCGAACGCGCCGCCGGCCAGATTGGCCCAATGATCCTGCTGGCGCTTCTTGGCATGGCCGACATGGTTCTTATCGGCGAGGAAGCCTGCGACAGCCGGGGTCTTGGCGATCTTGGCGTAGAATTTATCGAGGGCACCGCCGATCAGCTCCGATATGACCGGGCGCAGATCCCGCATCGACTTGCGCGCTGCCTCATCCAGTTCGATGAAATCGAGGCGCTGCCTGAGGGCGTTGTCGGTCTGCTGGGCGGTCATGGGGATCTCTGTACTTGGCGCGACGCGCGCGGGAAGGAATTTCTGCGCGCAGGTTTTGGCCAATATGGTTGAGCAATCGTTAAATCGGACGGCGATTTCTTCTCGCCGAGCGAGGAAGAGCGATGGCTTGCGAGGATATTGGGGGCCGCCCATTCCGTTCACGTTTTGATCTATATATTGCCGTTTCTTCTGTTATGCTCGCGGCATGACCATCCATTCCGAATCGCTCGCCCTTTCCCTTGCCTCGATCAGCCCGGCCATGCTGGCGCTCATCGGCGGAGTTCTCGCCGCCCTCGCCCTGCTGGTGGTCGTGCTTCTCCTGCGCAGTGCCAGCCTTCGCCGCGAGCAGGCGGAGGAAGCGAGCTTTCGGGCTGAGGAAAACGAAGCGCGGATGGCAGAGCTTTTGAAGATCCAGGCGGAGATGCAGGGTCGCATCGCTGTCATGACCGAGGTCTTCGGCGCGCGGCAGAGCGAACTCAACCAGACGATCAGCCAACGCCTCGACGGCATGTCGCAGCGGGTCAGCTCGACAATCACCGAGCAGACGAAATCGACGCATGAGAACCTGCAGCGGCTGCAGGAGCGGCTGGCGGTCATCGATGCCGCACAGAACAATATCCAGACGCTCGCCAAAGATGTCGTCGGGCTGCAGGCCATTCTGTCCAACAAGCAGACGCGCGGCGCCTTCGGCCAGTCCAGGATGGAAACGATCGTCGCCGACGGCCTGCCGATGGGCGCCTACGCCTTCCAGCAGACGCTGTCCAACGGTTCGCGGCCGGACTGCACGATCCGCATGCCGAACGGCGCGCCGCCGCTGGTGATCGACGCAAAATTTCCGCTGGAAGCCTGGAACGCGATCCGCGACGCCGGCAGCCCCGAGGCCGGCAAGATCGCCGGCCAGCAATTTCGCCGCGACATGGAGGTCCATATAAGGGACATTTCCGAGAAATATCTGATCCAGGGCGAAACCCAGGATACGGCCTTTCTCTTCGTGCCGTCCGAATCGATCTTCGCCGAGATCCACGAGCACTTCGAACCGGTGGTGCAGAAGGCGCACCGCGCGCGTATCGTCATCGTCTCGCCATCGCTGCTGATGCTGTCGATCCAGGTCATCCAGGCCGTGCTCAAGGATCAGCGCATGCGGGCGCAGGCGCATCTGATCCAGGGCGAGGTGGCGATCCTGATGGACGATCTCAGCCGCCTCGACGAGCGGGTGCGAAAGCTGCAGGGCCATTTCGCCATGGCGCAGAAGGATATCGACATGGTGGTCACGTCAGCCGACAAGCTCACCAGGCGCGGCGCCAAGATCGAAGCGCTGGAATTCGAGGCGGGTGGCGGCGATGCAAAACCCGCCCGCGACAGCGAAGCCGCGGCCAAATCAGTGGAAAGCCGCACTGGTCTTCTGAAGCTCCGGGTGGTTGACGAGGAGTGACCGCTTCGGGCAGTGTCTCGCCCGCATGAAACAGTTGGAGCATGATTTCATTTGCAGGCTCCAGAAGACGGGACACATTCATGATCACAGTTTTCGGGTCCATCAACATGGATCTCATCGCCACGACCGAGCGCCTGCCGAAGCCCGGCGAGACGGTGGCGGGCAACGGCTTTGCCACGGCCGCCGGCGGCAAGGGCGCCAACCAGGCG
>NZ_JALBGX010000233.1:0-5473 GCF_023006465.1 Rhizobium sp. PRIMUS64
TACCGCTAATCCGCTTGAGTTTCTTTAGAACGAAAGACTTCGTCGCCAGCAGCGCCGCCGCCCTCGTTCAGTGAGTGGGCTTATAGAACTAACCCTCCCAAACAGTCAACAGCGCTTTTTGAAAAAATTGATTTTTCTTTCAGATCATTGTTTTTCCAGACAAAATTTCGGGCGACAGTCAAATGCGGTCATTTCCCGGATTCCGACCGGCCTGACACGGCCAGGAAAGATGAACGCCTTTCGACTTTTCGTGGAAAGAACGCTCTTTTGTCTCCTGCGCCCCGACATCATCACAATCTGCTGGTCTTAAGAGACACATGATTCACACAGGCAAATGCAGGCAAACTGCCTTTTCCTGAGTGATTTGACTTCCATGCCCAAAATATGCACATCTTTCGCCCCAGCCAGGATGGCCGATAAATGCTCCCACAGACGCCTGATGTAAGGACGCGGACCCGACTGCCATGATGACGGAGAAAATGATGATCCGCTCGTTGGGCAACGAGCCTCCGCTTCTGGCCGACGGCAGGCGTGCGCCCGATCGCCGCGAGGTTTCCTTGCGCTGGCTCTCGGGCACGTTCCTCACCGGCATTACATCATCCGTTCTGATGGGTGTCGCCCTTTTTGCCGCCCTTGATGGCCGCCAGCAACTGGCGATCCCCGCCGAAGCCTATGCGAGCGTTGCGGCGGACGCGCATGAGGATACGACCGTGGTCCGTGGCGGCCGGCTGGTCGCGCCCGCCATTGCCGCAAAACCGTCTGACCGTGCCATCATGGAAGTTTCAACCGTCATCCACGACGGCGAAAAGGAAGTGGTGCGCCGCCAGCCCTTCGCGCATGTGAAGATGACGCTGGCCGCCAATCATGTGGCGACGGAGGACTATCCCGACTTCGATCCCCTGGCGATCTTTTCCGCCGACGAGCCGCAGCCCGCGCCGCAAAGCCGCACCGGCGCGCTTTACGGCTCCGACGTCGAATCCGAAGTCAGCCTGAAGACCATTCCGTTCCCGACCGGCAAGACCGGCATGCAGATGGCATCCGGCCTGTCGCTCGAGGAGGTCGAAGAGAATGTGCGCTCCAACGGCTCGGTACTGACCGACGGCAATACTCAGCTCGCAGCCCTTTATTACGTCGATCCGCGTCGTTTCTCCAACGAGGATGCCGATGTCGATCTGACCGCCGGTCTGTCCGCCCGCGTGCTCGAACAGAACATGACGGTCTCCGCATCGGAATCGATCACGCCGCAGACCGAAGAATTCGCCGACGACATCCTTCCCGTGCGCGTCGACACGCCGATCGCCAAGGCGCTGACGGATTCAGGCTATCCGCAGCAATATGCCGATGGCATTGCCGGCTACATCGCGCAGCAACTGGGTTCCAGTGATCTCGACAAGGGCGACGTGCTGCGCATCGGCATCATCCAGAAGGGCGAACAGGCAAAGATCATCCGAGCCAGCGTCTATCGCGGCACGCGCCATCTCGTCACCGTGGCCGTCGACGACAAGGGCAGATATGTGCCCGGCAGCGAGCCGCCGATGCTGGATGCCATCGCCACCGCCTTCGATGACAATTCCTTCGCACCGCCCCCCGGCCAGAACCTGCCGCGCGTCTATGACGGCATCTATCGTGCTGCCCTTTCCTACGGCATGACCAAGGATATGACGGCGCTGATCATCAAGCTGCTGGCCAGCAATGTCGATTTCCAGGCGCAGCTGAGGCCGACCGACAGTCTCGAGGCTTTCTTCTCCGTCGCCGACAGCGCCGGTCAGGCGACCGAGGATTCCGAACTGCTCTATGTCAACGCCCGTTTCGGCGACACACAGACACGCTTCTACCGCTTCCAGGACCCCGACGACGGCACGGTCGATTATTTCGACGAGAACGGCAAGAGCATCCGCCAGTTCCTGCTGCGCAACCCGGTGCCGAACGGCATCTTCAAATCGGGCTTCGGCATGCGCCGCCACCCCATCCTCGGTTTTGCCCGCATGCACACCGGCGTCGATTGGGCTGCACCCCGCGGCACGGCGATCATCGCCGCCGGCAACGGCACGGTCGAAAAAGCCGGCTGGGATTCCGGCGGTTACGGCAACCAGACGATCGTCCGCCATGCCAATGGCTATGAATCCTCCTACAACCACCAGAGCGCCATCGCCAAGGGTGTCGTCCCTGGTGCCAAGATCCGCCAGGGCCAGGTGATCGGCTGGGTCGGCACGACGGGCGAATCCACCGGCCCCCACCTGCATTACGAGCTGATCGTCAACGGCACCAAGGTCGATCCGCTGCGCATCCGCCTGCCGGGCGGCAAATCGCTGCAGGGCGAGGCGCTGGCGAAATTCGAGGACGAGCGCAAGCGCATCGATACGCTGCTGAACAACCAGACGCCAGACCAGGTGGCGAGCAAGTAGCGTCCATCTACGCTGGTTCCCCTCCAGGAGACGCCTCGGCCACCAAACGAAAAATGGCGGCCCGAAGCCGCCATTTCCCATTCATCCGGCAAACCGGTTTACGCCGCTTCGCTCACCGTCTGCCGCGTCCTGAACTGCAGCCGGTCGGAACCGCTCGTCACCTTTACCGTCGATCCGTCCGGCACCTGGCCAGACAGGATCTGCTCGGCCAACGGATCCTGCACGAACTTCTGGATCACCCGCTTCAGCGGCCTTGCGCCGTAGACCGGGTCGTAACCCTTGTTCGCCAGCCAGTGGCGGGCTTCCTCGTCGAGATCGATGACGATCTTGCGCTCAGACAGCAGGGCCACCAGCCGCTTCAGCTGGATATCGACGATCGCGCCCATCTCCTCGCGCTTCAGGCGATGGAAGAGGATGATCTCGTCGATGCGGTTCAGGAATTCCGGCCGGAAATGCCCGCGCACAACCTCCATCACCTGCTCGCGAACCGTGTCGCTGTCGTCGCCGTCCTTCAGCTGCGTCAGATATTCGGCGCCGAGGTTCGAGGTCATGATGATCATCGTGTTGCGGAAATCGACCGTCCGGCCCTGGCCGTCCGTCAGGCGTCCGTCGTCCAGCACCTGCAGCAGGATATTGAAGACGTCGGGATGCGCCTTTTCGATCTCGTCGAACAGCACGACCTGATAAGGCCTGCGGCGCACGGCTTCCGTCAGCGCTCCGCCTTCGTCATAACCGACATAGCCGGGAGGCGCACCGATCAGCCGGGCAACGGAGTGCTTCTCCATATATTCCGACATGTCCATACGCACCATCGCCGTTTCGTCGTCGAAGAGGAAGCGGGCAAGCGCCTTGGTGAGCTCCGTCTTGCCGACGCCAGTCGGGCCGAGGAAGATGAACGAGCCGATCGGCCGGTTCGGATCCTGCAGGCCGGCCCGCGCGCGGCGGACGGCGCGCGACACGGCCTGAACCGCATCACCCTGGCCGATCACCGATTTCGCCAGTTCGTCCTCCATCCGAAGCAGCTTGTCGCGTTCGCCTTCCAGCATCTTGTCGACCGGAATACCGGTCCAGCGGGAAACGACATGGGCAATATTGTCGGGGATGACGACCTCCTGCACCATCGCGCCGCGTTCGCCATCCTGCTTTTCGGCGTCGACGAGCTGCTTTTCCAAATCCGGAATGACACCGTAGGTCAGCTCGCCGGCACGTTGGAATTCGCCTTTGCGCTGGGCGATCGCCAGTTCATTGCGGGCATCGTCGAGCTGCTTCTTCAGATCGGCGGCAAGGCCGAGCTTCTGCTTTTCCGCCTGCCAGCGAGCCGTCAGTGCATCGGCTTCCTCTTCGAGGCCGGTGAGTTCGGTCTCCAGCCGCTTCAGCCGGTCAGCAGAGGCAATGTCGGTTTCCTTCTTCAGCGCCTCGCGCTCGATCTTCAGCTGGATGATCCGGCGATCGAGCTCGTCGAGCTCTTCCGGCTTGGAATCCACCTGCATGCGCAGGCGCGCTGCCGCCTCGTCCATCAGGTCGATCGCCTTGTCGGGCAGGAAACGGTCGGTGATATAGCGGTTGGAAAGTGTCGCCGCGGCCACCAGCGCCGCATCGGCGATGCGCACCTTGTGATGCTGCTCGTATTTTTCCTTCAGCCCACGCAAGATCGAGATCGTGTCTTCGACCGTCGGTTCGTCGACGACGACGGGCTGGAAGCGGCGGGCAAGGGCCGGATCCTTCTCGACATGTTTGCGATATTCATCAAGCGTGGTCGCGCCGACGCAATGCAGCTCACCGCGGGCAAGGGCGGGCTTCAAGAGGTTGGAGGCGTCCATCGCCCCATCCGCCTTGCCGGCGCCGACCAGCGTGTGCATCTCATCGATGAACAGGATGATCTCGCCGTTCTCAGCTTGGACTTCATTGAGCACGGCCTTCAGCCGCTCCTCGAATTCGCCGCGGTATTTCGCACCGGCAATCAGCGCGCCCATGTCGAGCGCCATCAGCTTCTTGTCCTTGAGCGATTCCGGCACGTCGCCGTTGACGATGCGCAGCGCCAGGCCCTCGACGATCGCCGTCTTGCCGACCCCGGGTTCGCCGATCAGCACAGGATTGTTCTTGGTGCGGCGCGAAAGCACCTGGATGGTGCGACGGATTTCGTCGTCGCGACCGATCACCGGGTCGAGCTTGCCCTCGCGGGCTTCGGCGGTCAGATCGCGTGCGAACTTCTTCAGCGAATCGAAACCCTGCTCGGCATTGGAAGAATCCGCCGTCCGGCCCTTGCGGATGTCATTGATGACCTGGTTGAGGCCCTGGGCCGTCACGCCTGAATTCTTCAGTGTCGAAAAGGTCGAGGCCGAGGATTCGATCGCCAGCGCCTGCAGCAGGCGCTCGACCGTGACAAAGCTGTCGCCGGCCTTCTTCGCCGCTTCTTCAGCGGTCGAAAGGACCTTGGCGAGAGGCTGCGCCAGATAAATGTTGCCGTTGCCGCCGGAGATCTTCGGCAACTTGGCGAGAGCTGCGTCATTGGCAAGGCGGGCGGCCTTGGCATCGCCGCCGGCGCGCTCGATCAGCGATGCCGCCATACCCTGATCGTCATCGAGCAGGACTTTCAGCACATGTTCGGGCGTAAATTGCTGGTGACCCTGCGCCAGCGCATAGGTCTGGGCGGACTGGATGAAACCGCGCACCCGCTCCGAATATTTCTCGATATTCATATGGTACCTCCATGGATCGCCCTGCCCTGACGAGGCGCAGACCGATGATTGAGATCGACCCCCTGAAAAGGCAGGTCGCGCTTTGCCCGTCTGGGATTCGGGCGAAGCAGTTCGAAGAGAATATGGTAGCCTGTTCTGCGAGTTTAAAGAGCCCGTAAAACGAAAATCCCCGGCACAAGGCCGGGGATTTTCAAGCTAATTCGAGCAGATGGCATGAACTTCACGCTCTCCCCTGAGGGGGAAGCGAAATCCTCATTCCGATGCGACGTCAGCCAGCACTGGCGCCTCGGCAGAGGCGCCCTCGCCTTCAGCGGCGGCTTCTTCGCCCTCAGCACCGCGACGCGGGCGACGGGGACGGCTGCCGGTGCT
>NZ_JALBGX010000234.1:0-5463 GCF_023006465.1 Rhizobium sp. PRIMUS64
CTCGGTTCGCGGCGAGGTGCAGGTGGGCGCCGGCGGCGCCAAGGCCGGCGCCTACGACGACGAACTCGCCGCACGTTTCAAGGCACTCCCGGACAGCTGGGATGAGTTGCGCAGGGCGGATCTGGCCTTCTTCCGCTATGCCGCGACGCCTGCGGGCATTGCCGCCGCGGCCGGCAGCATGCTGCCCGGCGATCCGGAGGCGCTGATCGCCAAGGGTTACCTTGCCTTCACCCCGATCGTCTACGAAGACTTCCTGCCCGTCAGCGCGGCCGGCATCTTCCAGTCGAACCTCGGCACCGACCAGCAGCAGAACTACGCGACCCGCTCGAACCGTGACGCCTTCGAGGCAGCACTGGGTGCTACCGTTCAGGACGAGCTGGCACTTTACGCCGAACGTCAGGCTGCATCGCTGGATTCGGCACTGGCCGCGCTCGACCTTGCGGGCCTGCCGCTGAAGACCGTTGCGTGAAATGGCAGGTTCAACACTTTCTTTTATGCATTAGAGTATCCGCGATTTCGCTCTGATCGGACTGAGCCATGCTGAATGATCCGCGCTCCCACGGCCTCTGGGAAAAGACAGCGCCCGAAGCGCCGACGACCTCGCCTCTCGACGGCGCGATTTCGGCCGACGTCGTCATCGTCGGCGGCGGTTACACCGGCCTCTCTTCCGCCCTTCATCTTGCAGAAGCCGGGTCGAAGGTGGTGTTGCTGGAGGCCAAGGAGATCGGCTTCGGCGGTGCCGGGCGCAATGTCGGGCTGATCAATGCCGGCATGTGGGTGATGCCCAACGATCTGCCCAGCGTGCTCGGCCCGGTGCATGGCGAACGTCTGCTCGATCTGCTCGGCAATGCGCCGAAGCTCGTCATGGAGCTGATCGACAAGCATCAGATTGCCTGCGAACTCGAACGGAACGGCACGCTGCATTGCGCGGTCGGCGCGGACGGGCTGAAGGAGATCGAGGATCGCGCGGCGCAATGGTCCGCCCGCGGCGCAGCCGTGACGCTGCTTGATGCGGCGGAAACGGCAAAACGCATCGGCAGTGATGCCTATACCGGTTCGCTGCTCGACAAACGCGCCGGCACGCTGCAGCCGCTTGCCTATGCGCGCGGCCTTGCCCATGCCGCCGTCAAGGCCGGCGTCGCCATTCATACATCCAGTCCGGTCATCGCTACTGAGCGGAATGGCAGCCGCTGGACCGTGAAGACGGCAAGCGGCGAAGTCAGCGCCGAGTGGATCATCGTCGCGACAGATGCCTACAGCACCGGTCCGTGGGAGCAGGTGCGCAGCGAACAGGTGCATCTGCCCTATTTCAATTTTGCCACCGTGCCGCTCGGCCACAATCTGCGTCAGTCGATCCTGCCGGGGCGCGAAGGCGCATGGGATACCAAGGAAATCCTCTCCTCCTTCCGCATGGACCAGGCCGGCCGGCTCGTTTTCGGCAGTGTCGGGGCGCTGCGCAATACCGGGCTTGCCGTGCACAAGGGCTGGGCCAAACGCGCATTGAAGCGGCTCTTCCCGGTGATCGGCGATGTCGAATTCGAGTGCGAATGGTATGGCCAGATCGGCATGACCGACAATGCGCTGCCGCGCTTCCACAAATTCGCCCCGAATGTCGTCGGCTTTTCGGGTTACAATGGCCGCGGTATTGCGCCTGGCACGGTCTTTGGCCGCACGCTGGCGGAGCATATCCTCGGCCGGATTGGCGAAGCCGATCTGCCGCTGCCGCTGACCGCGCTCAGCGAACCGAGCTTCCGTGCGCTCAAGGAAATATGGTACGAAGCCGGCGCTCAGGTAGCCCATTTCGCCGATGCACGCTTCTAAGCACAATAAGATTGGAAACACGACAATGACCATCGCCGTCCTCGATCTCGCCACCGAAACCGCCAAGCTGCTTGCCGAACTCGGCGTCGATGCCAGCCGCTGTCACGGCGGCACGCTTTCCGTCACCTCGCCGGTCACCGGCAAGGAAATCGGCAAACTCAGGGAACATTCCGTTTCCGAGACGAAAGCGGCGATCGAAGCGGCGCACCAGGCTTTCCTCGAATGGCGTGCCGTGCCGGCGCCGAAGCGCGGCGAACTGGTCCGCCTGCTCGGCGAGGAGCTGCGGGCCGCAAAGACGGCGCTCGGCCGTCTCGTCTCGATCGAGGTCGGCAAGATTACCTCCGAAGGCCTCGGTGAAGTGCAGGAGATGATCGACATCTGCGATTTCGCCGTCGGCCTTTCCCGTCAGCTCTACGGCCTGACGATCGCCACCGAGCGCTCGGAGCACCGGATGATGGAAAGCTGGCACCCGCTCGGCGTGATCGGCATCATCTCCGCCTTCAACTTCCCTGTTGCCGTCTGGTCGTGGAATGCGGCGCTTGCGATGGTCTGCGGCAATTCCACCGTCTGGAAGCCTTCGGAAAAGACGCCGTTGACGGCGCTTGCGGTGCAGGCGCTGTTCGAAAAAGCGCTGAAGCGTTTCGTCGCCGAGGGCGGTAGCGCACCGGCCAATCTGTCGACGCTGATCATCGGCGGTCGCGAGGTCGGCGAAGTGCTGGTCGACCATCCAAAGATCCCGCTGGTTTCTGCCACAGGCTCGACGGCCATGGGCCGCGCCGTCGGCCCGCGCCTGTCGCAGCGATTTGCCCGCGCCATTCTCGAGCTCGGCGGCAACAATGCGGCGATCGTCTGCCCGACGGCCGATCTCGACCTGACGCTGCGCGGCGTCGCCTTCTCCGCCATGGGCACGGCCGGCCAGCGCTGCACGACGCTGCGCCGTCTCTTCGTCCATGCCAGCGTCTACGACCAACTGGTGCCGCGCCTGCAGAAGGCCTACGGCTCCGTCACCATCGGCAATCCGCTCGAGGCCGGGACGCTTGTGGGACCGCTGATCGACGGCCAGGCTTTCGAAAAGATGCAGGCAGCGCTTGGCGAAGCAAGGTCAGCCGGCGGCACGGTGACCGGCGGCGACCGCGTCGACAATGGTTCCGCCGACGCCTTCTACGTTCGTCCGGCGCTTGTCGAAATGCCCGATCAGACCGGGCCGGTCGAGCACGAGACCTTCGCGCCGATCCTCTATGTGATGAAATACAGCGATTTCGACGAGGTGCTGGCGCTGCACAATGCCGTGCCGCAGGGACTGTCGTCGTCGATCTTCACCAACGACATGCGCGAGGCCGAGACCTTCGTGTCCGCCCGCGGTTCGGATTGCGGCATCGCCAACGTCAACCTCGGACCATCCGGTGCCGAG
Source organism: Rhizobium sp. PRIMUS64 (assembly GCF_023006465.1). Lineage (NCBI taxonomy): Bacteria > Pseudomonadati > Pseudomonadota > Alphaproteobacteria > Hyphomicrobiales > Rhizobiaceae > Rhizobium > Rhizobium sp. PRIMUS64. The sequence continues at coordinate 3,233 of NZ_JALBGX010000234.1, forward strand.
ATCGGCGGCGCCTTCGGTGGCGAGAAGGAAACCGGCGGCGGCCGCGAATCCGGCTCGGATTCCTGGAAGGCCTATATGCGCCGCTCCACCAACACGATCAATTACGGCAGGACGCTGCCGCTTGCGCAGGGCGTCAAGTTCGACGTCGAATAAGCCGGCTGCAAAAGTCTGCAAAGAGAGGCGGCGCTCGGGAAGCGTCGCCTTTTTTGCCAAGTCGAGATTTATTCCCCTGTAATATGAAATATTTAGTCAAGATATTGTGATGGCTTTTCTGGCCAAGCCAAACTTGAAATCCGCAGTCAGGAAAAATATACGCCTCTCATCGCCCTTGGAGAGCTCGGGTGACATCGTCACGGAGGCCATCATGAACATTGCTCTTAACCGTTTTTCCCTCGCGCTTGCCGCTTCGCTTCTCTCCGCCACTGCGCTCGCTGGCAGCGCTAGTGCGCAGGACGAAGGTCTCGTCGTTTACAATGCCCAGCACGAAAGCCTGGGCCGTGAATGGATCGATGCCTTCACCAAGGAGACCGGCATCAAGGTCACCATGCGCCAGGGCAGCGACATGCAATTCGCCAACCAGATCATCCAGGAAGGCGACGCCTCTCCCGCGGATGTCTTCCTGACCGAGAATTCGCCGGCGATGACGCTGGTCGATGGCGCGGGCCTCTTCGCCCCCATCGAAAAGGAAACGCTGGATCAGGTTCCGGATCAGTATCGCCCGGCCGACGGCATGTGGACCGGCATTGCCGCCCGTACCACCGTTTTTGCCTATGACAAGACCAAGCTCACCGAAGACAAGCTGCCGAAGTCGATGCTCGACCTCGCAGATCCGGCTTGGAAGGGCCGCTGGGGAGCAGCACCTGCCGGTGCCGACTTCCAGGCCATCGTCGCCGCCCTGCTGCAGCTCAAGGGCGAGCAGTCGACGGCCGACTGGCTGAAGGCTCTCAAGGAAAACGCCACGCCCTACAAGGGCAACAGCGTCGCCATGAAGGCGGTCAACGCCGGCGAAGTCGAAGGGGCGATCATCTATCACTATTATTGGTTCGGCGATCAGGCCAAAACCGGTGAGAACAGCAAGAATGTCGGCCTGCACTACTTCAAGAACCAGGATCCGGGCGCTTTTGTCAGCGTTTCGGGCGGCGGCATCCTGAAGTCCACGCAGCACATGAAGGAAGCCCAGGCTTTCCTGAAGTTCCTAACCAGCAAGGCCGGCCAGGCAGTCCTCAAGGACGGCGATTCCTATGAATATGCCATCGGCAAGGATGCGCCTTCCAACGACAAGCTCACTCCGCTTGCCGATCTCAATGCTCCGAAGGTCGAAGCTTCGACCCTCGACAGCAAGAAGGTCGTGGAGCTGATGACGGCCGCCGGCTTGATCTAACCTTTCTGCCGCAGGCGTCTTCCGGCCAAAACTATTGCATTTGGCTCAAGAAAACCTTAGGGCATGACGATATCCGGCAACCGCCTTTCCAAGGCGGTTGCCTTCCTTTTTCAGCGTGTAAAGGCATCGGCCTTGCTGCAGGACAACAGATTGCTCGCATCCGGCAACCAGGCGCCGGTCGCGCCGAGGGCCACGCGAATGGCTTTGCCACGCGGACGCATGCCGCACGCTTCCGTGATCCTCCTCGCAACCATCGTCGCGATCTTCAGTCTCGTGCCGCTCGGCTTCATCGGCTGGGTGACCTACGATGTCGGCTGGGAAACGGTGAAGGCCCTGGTCTTCCGACCGCGCGTCGGTGAACTTCTCGTCAATACGATTCTCCTGGAATCGATCACCATCCCGGTGTCGATCGCGCTTGCGGTGACGCTCGCCTGGCTGACCGAGCGGACGGACATTCCTTTTGCGCGGCTCTGGGCCTGGCTGGCGATCGCTCCGCTCGCCGTGCCCGCTTTCGTGCACAGTTATGCCTGGGTCAGCCTGGTTCCCGGCATGCGCGGCCTGCAGAGCGGCGTCTTCGTCTCGGTCATCGCCTACTACCCGTTCCTCTACCTGCCGGTCGCAGCAGCATTGCGCCGCCTCGATCCGGCCATCGAGGATGCCGCGGCTTCGCTGGGGCTCAATCCGTGGCGGGTCTTCTTCCGGGCCGTGCTGCCGCAGCTCAGACTCGCCATCTGCGGCGCCTCGGTATCATCGTGCTCACGACCGGCTTCTTTATCAGCCATTCGATCGCCAGCGGCCTTGTCGGCAAGCTGGCACATGGCACCAAAGGGCACGCCTCGTCGCTCTATAT
>NZ_JALBGX010000235.1:0-5438 GCF_023006465.1 Rhizobium sp. PRIMUS64
CGCAGCACCTCCTGCCGGAGCCTCCGCGCGCCCGGCGCCCGCCGCGTCGAACTCCGATGACTACGGCGCCTCGTCGATCCGCGTCCTCGAAGGCCTCGAGCCGGTGCGCATGCGCCCGGGCATGTATATCGGCGGCACCGATGAAAAAGCGCTGCACCACCTGTTTGCCGAAGTCATCGACAATGCGATGGACGAGGCGGTCGCCGGGCACGCCAATTTCATCGAGGTTTATCTCGACCTCGAGGGTTATCTCACCGTCTCCGACAACGGCCGCGGCATCCCGGTCGAGAACCATCCGCAGGTGCCGGGCAAGTCGACGCTCGAAGTCATCATGACCAAGCTGCATGCCGGCGGCAAATTCGACGGCAAGGCCTACGAGACCTCGGGCGGCCTGCACGGCGTCGGCGTCTCGGTCGTCAACGCACTCTCCGACGACCTCGAAGTCGAGGTGGCGCGAAACCGCAAGCTCTACCGCCAGCGCTTCTCCCGCGGCCTGCCGCAGGGCGGGCTCGAAGAGTTGGGCGACGTCCACAATCGCCGCGGCACCCGGGTGCGCTTCCACCCAGACCCCCAGATCTTTGGGGATCACATGAAGTTCGATGCCGCCCGCGTCTTCCGCATGGCGCGCTCGAAAGCCTATCTCTTCGGCGGCGTGGAAATCCGCTGGAGCTGCGAGGCGGGCGTGCTGCCCGAAGGCTCCGAGGTCCCTGACAAGGCCGTCTTCCACTTCCCCGGCGGCCTGAAGGACTATCTCCAGGCGACGATGGGCAAGGAGTTCACCGTCACCCGCGAGATCTTTGCCGGCAAGACCGAGAAGACCAGCGGCCATGGCTCGATGGAATGGGCGATCACCTGGTATGGCGGCGATCCGCAGGTCCATTCCTATTGCAACACCATCCCGACTCCCGAGGGCGGCACGCATGAGGCGGGGCTGCGCATCGCGCTGACCAAGGGCCTGAAGGCCTACGCCGAGTTGACGCAGAACAAGCGCGCCGCGCAGATCACCACCGACGACGTGATGATCTCCGCCGTCGGCATGCTGTCTGTCTTCATCCGCGAGCCGGAATTCGTCGGCCAGACCAAGGACAAGCTCGCGACCGTCGAGGCCCAGCGCATCGTCGAGAACGCGCTGCGCGATCCCTTCGACCATTACCTTGCGGACAATCCGAACGAGTCGGCCAAGCTGCTCGACTGGGTGATCGAGCGCGCCGAGGAGCGCTTGCGCCGCCGCAAGGAAAAGGAAGTCAACCGCAAGACGGCGGTGCGCAAATTGCGCCTGCCCGGCAAACTTGCCGATTGTTCGCAGAACACCGCGGAAGGCGCCGAACTCTTCATCGTCGAAGGCGATTCGGCAGGTGGTTCGGCCAAGCAGGCGCGCAACCGCTCCAACCAGGCCATTCTGCCGCTGCGCGGCAAGATCCTCAACGTTGCCAGCGCCGGCCGCGAAAAACTCGGCGCCAACCAGCAGCTCGCCGATCTCATCCAGGCGCTCGGCTGCGGCACGCGCTCGAAATACCGCGACGAAGACCTGCGCTACGAACGCATCATCGTCATGACCGATGCCGACGTCGACGGCGCCCATATCGCCTCGCTGCTCATCACCTTCTTCTATCAGGAAATGCCGGAACTCGTGCGTGGCGGTCATCTCTTCCTCGCCGTGCCGCCGCTTTACAAGATCACCCAAGGCTCGAAATCCGCCTATGCCCGCGACGACAATCATCGCGCCGAGCTGATGCAGACGGAGTTCAAGGGCAAGGCCAAGGTCGAGATCAGCCGCTTCAAAGGTCTCGGCGAGATGATGCCCGCCCAGCTCAAGGAAACCACCATGGATCCGTCCAAGCGCACCCTGCTCAAGGTGCTGATCGATGAGGTGGATTTCGAAGGCACCCGCAGCGCTGTCGACGATCTGATGGGCACCAAACCGGAAGCCCGCTTCCGCTTCATCCAAGATCGCGCGGCCTTCGCCGAGAACCTCGATATTTAATGCGTCGCCACGCATTTTAGCATCGACGATTTCACGGAACTGACGAAGAACCGTAACAACTCCGTCAAACAACCGGCGCATGAAGCGGTCGGCGCGCCTTCCCCTTGAGGGAGCGGCAGCGCCGATTCGAACCGTTTTCAAACCCCTTGCCGGATATTTGTCATGACCAAGCGTTTTCTCGCGGCTGCCGCTTTTGTTCTCCTGTCCAGCACCGTCAGCGCTACCGATATCGGCGCCACCTTCGAGACCGCCTGCCCCTTCGGTGATTGCGCCGCCGGCATTTCGCTCTCCTATCTCGGTGAATTCGTCATCCCCACCGGCCACATGGAAAACGGCGTCGAATTCGGCGGCATTTCCGGCCTCGATTTCGATGCCGCCACCGGTCACTATCTCGCCATCAGCGACGACCGCTCGGAAAGAGGCCCAGCCCGCTTCTATGAACTCGACGTCGATGTCGACGCGTCCGGCCTCAAGGGCGTTTCCGTCGTCAAGCAGGTCACCCTGAAGGACAAGAACGGCGCACCCTTCGCCGCCAGGACCGTCGATCCGGAATCGATCCGCCTCGGCAAGGACGGCATCTATTGGGGCAGTGAAGGCGACGGCAAGGCGCTGCTTGCGCCCTTCGTCCGTGTCGCTTCGCCGGACGGCTCCTTCGTCCGCGAATTCAAGCTGCCGGAGGGCTTTGCGCCGACCGCGGACAAGTCGACCGGTATCCGCGACAACCTCGCCTTCGAAGATCTCGCCGTCGCGCCCTCCGGCGATGTTTTCGTCGGTGTCGAAGCCGCCCTCTATCAGGACGGCCCGAACCCTTCGCTGACGTCAGGCAGCCTGTCGCGCATCGTCCGCTACGACGGCGCTACCGGCGAGCCGAAGGCCGAGTACGTCTATCCGGTCTCGCCGATCCCGCAGGCCGCCACCAAGGCCGACGGCGGCAACGACAACGGCATGTCGGAGATGCTTGCCCTCGACGATCACCGCCTGCTCGCCGTCGAGCGGAGTTATGCCCAGGGCTTCGGCAACAGCATCAAGATCATGATGATGGATCTGACTGATGCCACCGATGTATCCGCCATCGCGTCCCTCGCCAAAAGCGACCAGCGTGTCGTTCCCGCCCGGAAGAGCCAGGTCCTTGATTTGAGGGCGATCGGCCTTGTTCCCGACAATATCGAGGCCATGTCGCTGGGGAAGGCCAAGGACGGCACCGACGTCCTCATTCTCGGCTCCGACAACAATTTCTCGACCAGCCAGAAGACGCAATTCTACGCCTTCAAGATTCTGCGCCGCCCGCAGCAGTAAGACGCCCGGGTCTGAGCGTCGAATAGCGACGCTTTGTATACGCTTTCATGGTGCGGACCTTGAAACCGCCGGGTTGATGGCCCATAACCAGAGTACAAGAAAAAGAAGAGGCGCGCGTGGGTGTGTTCGACCGTCAGAAAAGCAATCATGAGCCGCGATGGCTCGGATCATCGGCGCAGACGCGCACGCCGCTGATTCCCTCCATTTCGGCGGCGCGCTGGCTGCTGGTCCTGGTCGTCGCTGCCGGCGTCTATTTCTTCTACGGCTTCCTCGTGCCGGTGCTCGCAGCCCTCGTCATCGGCTTTGCCAGCTGGCCGCTCTACCGCAAGCTTCTTGCCCGCGTCGGCGGCAATACGACGATCGCCGCGACCATCGCCATCATCATGATCATCACTTTCCTGGTCATCCCGATCGGGCTTGCTGTGACCTATACGACCGGCGAAGTACGCACCTGGGTCACCTGGGCAATCCACGCCAACCGCGCCGGCGCCCCGACACCCGACTGGATCGTCGCGCTGCCTTGGGCCGGCGCCTACCTCGATGAAGTCTGGACAAAATATATCGGCAGTCCCGGCGCCTTGGGCGAAGTCATCCAGGCAGTCAGCGGCGCCAATATCGGCAACATCTATCGTGCCGTGCTTGCGGCCGGCGGCGGCGCCTTCCACCTGCTGCTGACGCTGCTCTTCATGCTGATCGCGCTATTCTTCGTCTATCGCGACGGTTTCTCCTTCTCCAAGCAAATCGACATGCTGGGCGAGCGTATCCTGCCGAACCGCTGGGAGCGCATTTCCCGCGTCGTGCCGGCGACGATCAGCTCCACCGTCATGGGCATGACGTTGATCGCGATCGGCGAAGGCATTGTGCTCGGCCTTGCCTACTGGATTGCCGGCGTGCCCTCGCCGGTGACGCTCGGCGTTTTGACGGGCGTGATGGCGCTGATACCGGGCGGTGCGCCGCTCTCCTTCACGCTGGTCTCCATCTATCTGCTGGCGAGCGGCTCGCATGTCGCCGGCATCGGTCTCTTCGTCTGGGGGACGGTCGAGCTCTTCATCGTCGACAAGACGCTGCGGCCGAAACTCGTCGGCGGTCCGATCAAGCTACCCTTCCTGCCGACCTTCTTCGGCCTCGTCGGCGGTGTCAAAACGATGGGTTTCCTCGGGCTCTTCATCGGCCCTGTGCTGATGGCGCTGATCGTCGCCATCTGGCGTGAATGGATCCACGAGGCCCGCAGCGCCGACAAGAGCGAAACGGGGCCGCAGATCATCATCGACGAACCGGCCCCACCGCCGGTACCGCGAGTCGCCGAAGGCTGAACATACCTTCGCAGACGGGGCTACCCCAGCCGCTTTTCCATGAACAGGCTGAGCGGGTCCGGTAGGTAGGCGCCGAAAGGTTCGATTTCCCGATATCCGTATTTGCGATAGAGCGCGATCGCCTCGGGTTGGTAGATGCCGGTTTCGAGCCGGATCGCCGTCAGCCCCTTTTTTTCTGCGATTGCTTCGAGCGCATTCATCAGGCTGCTGGCGATCCTCAGCCCCCTTGCCTCGGGATCGACGAACATGCGCTTGATCTCCGCCGTGCCGTCACCGGCCTCGACCAGCGCGCAGCAGCCGACGATCGCATCGTCGCTGCGCGCGACGAGGAAGCTCACCGCAGGTTTCTCCAGCACGGACAGGTCGACCAGGTGGTTGCTTTCCGCGGGATAGAGCGATTGCGCATAGGCATCGGAAAGATCGAGAAGGCGAATGACGCCCTCCTGGCGCGGTTGCTCCAGGGCGATGGTCACGGACATGCTGACTTCCTCTGCTGGCGCGGGGCACAATTTTTCCCGACATGACGAAGAGTTAATGCCGTTGCCTTCATTCGGTTGGAATTGCACCCTCTAAGACGATGAGGTGCTCAATAATCAAGGAAGCAGAATATGCAAGCGGTGCTGATCGCGATGACCATTCTCGGCTGCGACGATTCGATCAGCCAGTGCAATTATGTCGCGACGGTCGATAAACGCTGGGAAACCGTTGCCGCCTGCGATGCGGAAGCCGAACGACGCCTGAAGACCTATGTCAATGTCAATTATCCCTCGGTGATCGCGGTGTGCGAGGCGCCGAAAGCCATCGCCGCCGCCGAGCCGCCGAAGCCGGCGCCCGTGCCTGCCGCT
>NZ_JALBGX010000236.1:0-5124 GCF_023006465.1 Rhizobium sp. PRIMUS64
AGCCGAAAGCGCCGCGCCGCCTCCATCGGCTGCGGCGGCTCCTCCGGCAGGTGGTGCGGCGGCGGTCCCGCCTGCCGGAGATCTCTACAAGCCGGCGGGGCTGGCTGATCACTATGTTGGCGCCAGCAATAACGAAACCATCGACAAGATGGCCAAGGCGCTCGACGGGTACCGCGCCCGTGATGCGGCCAACAATGTGCCCGACAAGATCGAGGCCTACAGTGATTTCGGAACGAGCTTGCCGCCTGAAATCGCGCCGCATGTCGAGACGCTGAAGAGCGACCCGCTCTATGCCCGGATGGCCGAATTCGCGCTCGAGAACAAGCTGTCCGCGCCGGTCTACCAAGGCCTGGTGAAAAACTTCCTGGCGGTCAGTCAGGAAATGGGGCTGCTCGAGCCGCCGGTCGACGCCGCGGCGGAAAAGGAGGCGCTGGTACCGCCAACTGCCCGCCACTTGCCGCCGGCCGAACAGACGGTCGCGCGCGAAAAGCGGATGAGCGAGAACTACGCGTTCGTCGACGCGGCGGTGAAAGCCGATCCCGGCAAGGAAGGCGGTATCGATAAGGATACGGCCGAATTCGCCAAGGCAATGCTCGGCGATACCGCTCGCGGGCATCAGTTCCTCGAATGGGTGAAGACACTCGCCGGCGGCGGCAAACAGCAAGTCTATATGGGCGGCGGAGCGCCTAATGAAGGCGATCCAAAGGAGGCGCTGCGGGCGCGCGGCGCGCTTCCAGTCAACACCGTCGGACACAAGGATTTCAACCGCGCTTCGTACGATCAGTTGCAGGCAGACTACAAGAAGGTCTACGGCGACTGACCTCGCACTTAACGGCTCCCGGCCAATGGCAGGCTTTGACCTGCAAACCGGACGGGAGCGACCTGGACGATGCGGCGGCTATCCTTCACCGGACCCGCCGCCGGCTCCGGCTAATCGGCCCTCACGGTGACCTCGTCCATCACTCCACATTGAGGGTCAATTTCCATGGCAATCGAAACATGGTTCAAAGAAAAAATCCGCGATGACGTCGCCACTCGGCTCCAGTCCGAAGGCGGTCTCCTCGACGGTACGATGATCACTGGCGAAAACATCGCCGGCACCGTCAAGTTCCCGGTCAGCGGCGGCCGCATCGTCATGTACAAACTGTCCGGCGCCATCGAGGAAGTCCGTCCTCAGGGCGTCGACCTCGACATGGTCTCCGTGCAGGCGTCGGACTATACGGCGGAAGCGACCATCCGCAACCAGGATACAGCTCGCCAGGCGCCGTCGATGCAGGCGGCTATTGCCGGCGCGATGGCAAAGTCGGTGCGCGTCAAGCGCGACGGACTGAAACTCGACGCGCTAAACACGTTCTGCACGGTCGGCTCGACCCAGCTCACCAACAACTCGACGCCCGTCTCCTTCGGCGACGGTACGGCGCGTATCGACCTCCTGCAGGCGATGACGGCCGTTGCGCAGATCCGCGGCGCCGGCGGCGATGGCGAAAGCTATTGGGCGATGCCGTTCATGTGGTTCGATCAGCTGGAAATGTACAAAGAGTTCGCCAGCAAGGACTATCAGGGCGACAAGGAATTGCCGCTGGCGCGCTCGTCTCTCGTCAACAAGAAGACGTGGCGCGGCGTGCACTTCCTGGCGCTGCCCGACGAGCACTTCCTCTACGGTACGGCCGCCTGGGTCGAAGGCCAGACCCAGTGGGATGACACTAAGTATCTCGACACGTTCCTCTGGACCAAATCGGCCGTCGGTTGCGAAACCTTCTGGTCGAAAGAGCAGATGGACATGAACGAGTGGATCGGCAAGGCCGGCAAGCCGATCCTCTGCGATACGGCTCTTTCCGGGGCGGCGATCGGCCTGCTGCCGGAAGGTGTCAAGCGCATCCGCATGAAGGCGATCAAGGACATCGCACGCGTTTGATAGCGCCTCGCGCCTCGCGCGTGGCGGGGCGCAACTCTCATCGTCTTCAACAGAAGGAAATTTGCTATGGCACATCAGCCTCGCAATCTTCGCCGCCGGTCCACGATCAGCATTCCGGGTCAGCGGCAGATCATGTTCTTCGACTATGCGACCACGCATACGGAAGCGGAAGTCACCACGGCCGGTTTCTTCGATACCAGCCGCGACAACCTGACCAAGGACAGCATCGTCGATGCCGTCGTCGACATCAATGGCACGCCACATCGCGTGGTGCTGCGCTTCACGGCGGTGCCGACCAGCGGCAGCGTGACGGTGGCGATCGACGGCGGCCTCGCTGCCACCTGATGCTTAAAGCGACCACCGCCGCGGCCGGATCTCGGCCGCGGCTTCTTCGTTTCGGGGCGGGCCATGGCGATCGACAAAACGACCATCATCAACTGGGCACTGACGGAGATCGGCGCGGGGCCGATGTTCTCAACCGACGACGATAGCGATCTCGCGGCGCAGATCGAAAACGTCTGGCAAATGGCTTTCGACCAGTGCTTCGGCATGCACGATTGGACCTTCGCCCGGGTGACGACCAGGATGAGGCGCCTCGCCGAGACGCCGGAGAATGGTTGGCCCTACGGCTATATGCTGCCGGAGCCGCGGATCGGCAATCCGCTCGCCTATCGGCGTGGCCCGCGGCAATCGGATGCGCTCATCCGCGATTTCACCCTGCAGGGCGGTAAGTTCTTCGCCTGCGAACAAGAGGCCTGGGCGGTCCACAAGACGCCGGTCAATCCGGACTATTGGGAACCGTCTTTCCGCGCCGCCTTCGTGACGGCGCTTTCCGGCTGGCTGGCGGTGCCGGTCTGGGCCGATGAAGACATGCGCGATCGCAAGCTCGCCGAAGCCTTCGGCTCGCCTTCGATGCAGGGAAGCGGCGGCAAGTTCGGCCGGCTGATGGCGCAGGACAAGGCGTCGGCGCCGATCGGCGAGGAAAGCATCCTCACCAACGATCCGCTGACGGCGGTACGGCCGCTGACCGGCGATATTCCCTGGCACGGGAGGTGGTGAATGAGCATCTTCAAGGGACCGCTGAAGAGCTCGGTCAATGCCGGGCAGCTCTCCCGGGACCTCGCCGGCAAGGTGGGGATCAAGCAGTATTATTCCGGTGCGCTGCAGATGCTTGGCGTCGAGCCCATCCCGCAATCTGGCTTCGACCTTCTGCCCGGTTCTGCTTATGTCGGCGCCGCTGCCAGTGTTTCGGCGCGCATGGGCGCGTTGAAGACATCGGCGACGCGGTCTTACACGATGGTGGTGACGGCCGGGAGCGTCGATATCTGGCGCAACGATCGCGTCAAGGTGGCGACGGTGGCGCTGCCGCTGGTGACGCTCGCCATGCTGCCGGATCTCGCCTTCTACGGCGAGGCCGATACGTTCGGCATCTTTCATCCGCTGCTGCCGCGCGGGCTGCGGCTGCTGCGAAATGCGACCAACGACACGCTCTGGACGCTGAGCGAATGGCCGTTCGACCCGATCCCCGACGTCGATCTCGGCGGCACCTACGCGAAGACCGACGATGTCTGGCAGCTTTTCGTGCGCTGGGCGACAGGCGTCAGCGTCCTGCAGATGACTTGCTCGGTCAACGGCGTGTCGACGGCGGCCGTTATTCTCGGCAACACGCCAGATGCCGCATCTCCGGCCGAATGGGACAATTTCGCCGCGAACCTCGAGGATGCGATCGAAGATCTCGCCGGGATGAGCTCGGGTGTCGTCGTACACTATGACGGCATCCTCGGCGATAAGTACCGGGGATTTACCGTCACCTTCGGCGGGACACTCTCCGGTGAGGAGTATGACTTCGACGCGGCCGTCGTCAGCACCAGCGAAGCCTCGGCGCTCGTCGGCCACAAGACGATCGGCAAGACCGCCGGCGAGCCGCTGATCTCCAACAGCAAAGGCGGTTTTGCCGGTATGGATCTCTACCAGGATCGGGCGGTCTACTATGCGCCGAGCGGCAAGAAGGCGGCGATCGCGCAATCGGCCGTCGGCGAATATTTCGATCTGAACATTGAAGGCCAGGCCGACAGCGCCGCCCGCCTCGATGCGCTAAGAACGCAGACCTCGGAAGTGGTCCGGCACGTGCTCGACAACACCTATCTCGTGGTCTTGACCGACCAGGCCGAGTGGTTTGCCAGCAACCGCACCGTCAAGCGCAACGAGCCGATGAATTTCGTTCGTGCCTCCGAGATCGGCTCGAAGGCGAACTGCAAGCCGGTGGTGCTGGACGGCAAGGTCTATTTCGTCTCGCCGGACGGCGGCAAGCTCTATTCCGCCGTCTATGACGCCGTGGGCACGACATATGTGCCGGCGCCGGAGAACGATCTCAACCAGGACCTGGTCGAGGACATGAAGCGCCAGGTGGTGCAGCGCAAGATCGGCTCGACGACGTCGAACCGGCTCTGGATCCTGCGCGAGGATGGCCGGCTGATCTGCTGCGTCGTCAACAAGACGCAGGAAATCATGGCGGCCTGTGAGTGGCCCGTAGCCGGCGGCGGCCTGGTCGTCGAGCTCGCGGTCGACGGGCAGGAACAAGTCTGGATCATCGTCAACCGTTCGGGGCAGGTCTCGATCGAGATGCTCGAGGAGCAAGGTGTAAACCTCTTCCGACAGGCCTACAGCGTGACGACGGATCTGACCGGCCATGCCTCAGGCCTGACCGCGCTCGAGGGAAAGCAGGTCTGGGCCGAAATAGCAGGCGATATCCATGGCCCCTTCACCGTTTCTGCCGGCGCGATCGAGACCGGCAAGCCTTCCTCGGCCGCGAAAATCGGCATCTGGCAGGCGCCACGTTATGAAAGCATGCCCTATGTGCGCGTCAATCCGGATGACAGCGTCGTGCGGCGCCCGGGCGGTGTGAAGGCCCTCAAGCTCTACGTCATGGACACGACGAGCCTCGCGGTCGGCGCCAACGGCGGCGCGCCGAAGGATGTCTCACTGAACCGCACGAGCGAGGATCTTACACTGCCGAAAGCGGCATACACGGGGCATGTCGTGGTGACAGGCCTCATCGGCGCCTGCATGGATCCGACAGCCGTCATCACGCAGGTCCGGCCGGGGCGGCTGCGGCTGCGCGACTACATACCGGGGGTAAAGCTCTAATGGAAACGGTTATTGGATTGTTTACTGGCGCGCTTGGCGGCGGCACTGCGGCCGGGGCAGGC
>NZ_JALBGX010000237.1:0-5123 GCF_023006465.1 Rhizobium sp. PRIMUS64
CGGAAACCGCACCGAGCCCGCCACAGCCTTCGGCGCCGGTGGCGATGCTGCGTGCCGTGCCGAGCAGCCAGCCCGAGACCATGTCTGTCGGGCGGATCGAGCCAAAACCGGCGGAAGCCCTAAAGCCGCTCGTCCCGGTCAATACGGTCAATGATATCGTCAACCTCGCCACCGAGAAACGCGATCCGAAGCTGAAGGCGATGGTGCGCACCTTCCTGCGCCCCGTGCGGATCGAAGCCGGCCGGCTCGACGTCAGCCTGGCTCCCGGTGCGCCGACGACGCTGCTCAACGAGCTTGCCGTCAAGCTGAAGGAATGGACCGGCATCCACTGGATCGTCAGCCTCAGCCGCGACGAGGGCCAGCCGACGCTTGTCGAAGCGGAGGCCAGGACCCGGGAACAGCATGTGATCGACGCGCGCCAGGACCCTGACGTGGCGGCAATCCTTGCGCATTTTCCGGGTGCCAAGATCATCGACGTGCGCGTCCGGGCGCCCGAACCGGAGGAGGAAGGCGAGGCGACGCCGCCGGCCGCCGCCGAATCCGAGGAAGGTGACATCCTGCCCGGCGACGACATAGAATTCTAAAGTTTCAACAAGGAGCGAGACGATGCGCGACATCATGGGCATGATGGGCAAAGTCAAGGAAATGCAGGCCAAGATGGAGCAGATGCAGGCGGAGATCGCCGAGCTCACGGCCGAAGGCAAGGCGGGCGGCGGGCTCGTCGCCGTCGTCATATCGGGCAAGGGTGAGCTGAAGAGCCTGAAGATCGATCCGTCGCTGTTCAAAGAAGACGATGTTGAGATCCTCGAGGACCTGATCGTCGCCGCTCACAAGGACGCCAAGGACAAGGCCGAGGCGCTGGCCGCCGAGAAGACCAAGGCCCTGACGGCCGGCCTGCCGATCCCGCCCGGCTTCAAGCTGCCGTTTTGATCTATACGCCACGTATGCCCGGTGGTCAGCGGCCGGCTTCCAACAACGCTCGAAGCTTGTAGTGGATCGGTGAGGCGAGATATCGCGCCCGGTCCGCCTCAGAAAGCCTCCGGCCGAAAGTTTTCATCAGCTCCGGCATCGTCACCTTCTCCCCCGTAAAGAGTCGATGGTCGACTGGCATTCCGGCCTCGGCCACACCGCCTTTGATGACGCGGCAATAGATGCCGGGACGGGCGGCGGCGGCGTAGCGCGCGACGAATCTCGGATCGGCCATCCTGGCGGCGAAGGTGGCGCAGGGAATGCGGCATGACGTGACTTCGAGGACGAAATCGCCGGCGACGAATCGGTCGCCGACTGCGACGTCGCGATTGTCGAGATGCGATATCACCATGTTCTCGCCGAAAGTGCCGGGCTCATAAGGCCTGCCGAGCTCCCTGCTCCACCAGTCGAGTGTCAGCGATCCCTCGACATACACAGCCTGGTCGACGCCGCCATGGTGTTTGCGGTTGCAGATCGCATCGCCGACAAGACCTTCGGCGTCGATCACCACGGCGCCATTGACGGCATGTTTGAAGATGCCGGTCTTGTAGCTCTTGCCGGGCAGTCTTTCGGGATTGCCGGTGCACAAGGCCAGGATTTTCATGAGACGGGCAATCCTTCCGCGATTCCGTTTCCGTTCCATATCAGCTAAGAACGGCGCATGGCAAAACGAGTCACCGGCCCCGAAATCGAAAAACTCATCCAGCTTCTGGCGAAGGTGCCGGGCCTCGGGCCGCGCTCGGCGCGCCGGGCGGCACTGCATCTGATCAAGAAGAAGGACCAGCTGCTCGGCCCGCTGTCGAATGCGATGGGCGAGGCCTATGACAAGGTGAAGATCTGCTCGCGCTGCGGCAATGTCGATACGGTCGATCCCTGCATTGTCTGCACCGACACGCAACGCGATCAATCCGTCATCATTGTCGTCGAGGACGTATCGGATCTCTGGGCGCTGGAGCGGGCAGGCGCGATGAACGCCGCCTATCATGTGCTCGGCGGCACGCTGTCACCGCTCGACGGGGTCGGTCCTGACGATCTCAATATTCGTGGCCTGATCGACCGGGTCGGCGAAGGCGGCATCCGGGAACTGATCATCGCGGTCAACGCCACGGTCGAGGGACAGACGACGGCGCATTACATCACCGATCAGTTGCAGGGGCTCGACGTGAAGATCACACGGCTGGCGCATGGCGTGCCGGTCGGCGGCGAACTCGACTATCTCGACGAGGGCACGCTTGCGGCGGCACTTCGGGCGCGGACGGTGATATGAGAGGATTGTCTATGCCGAAGAGCACGGGGATATTCGCACTCGCGTTGGCGGCAGCTCTCTTGCCCCTCTCCTGTTACGCGGCCTCTTCGAAAGCCGATGTCGAGGCGCAGTTCGAGAAATGGGTGCAGAGCGACCTCTGGCCGGAGGCGAAGGCCAACGGCATTTCGGAGAAGGTCTTTCAAGCCGCTTTCTCTGGCATCACGCTGAACTGGAGCCTGCCCGATCTCGCTCCGCCGGGCTTCCCACCGCCGAAGGAACAGAAGCAGACGCAGGCCGAGTTTTCCTCGCCCGCTCCCTATTTCAACGAAGACCAACTGAAGAAGCTTGCCGCAACGGGACGCGGCTTTGCCGCCCAATATGGCTCGACGCTGAAGCGGATCGAAAAGACCTATGGCGTGCCGGGCTCGATCGTGCTGGCTATCTGGGGCCGGGAGACGGGCTTCGGTGCGGCGAAGATCCCGAATTCGGCGATCGAGGTGCTGGCGACCAAGGCCTTCATGTCGACGCGCAAGGAGATGTTCCGCACCGAGCTGGTGGCCGCACTCCATATTCTCGACGGCGGCGACGTGACACCTGCCAACTTCAAGGGTTCGTGGGCGGGCGCACTCGGCCAGCCGCAATTCATGCCGACGAGCTATCTGAAATATGCGGTGGATTTCGATGGTGACGGTCACCGCAATATCTGGACCTCGGTGCCCGATACACTCGCCTCGATCGCCAATTACCTGGTCAAAAAAGGCTGGCAGCGCGGCCGCGACTGGGGCTTCGAGGTGTCGATACCGGAGGCGGTCTCCTGCGCGCAGGAGGGACCCGATCTGGCAAAGCCGCTGTCGCACTGGGCCTCGCTCGGCATCGACCGCATCTCCGGCAAGGGGTTTCCCTCCGGCGAGATGAAGGCTGAGGGCATGATGCTGGTGCCGGCCGGCCGCGACGGACCGGAATTCATCGTCACCCCGAATTTCTACATCATCAAGGAATATAATAATTCCGATCTCTACGCGCTCTATATCGGCAATCTGGCCGACCGGATCGCCTATAATGGCGGCGCCTTCCAGGGCAGATGGGGCGATGTCGGCAAGATGCTGCGCTCGGATGTCGCCGCCATGCAGAAGGCGCTGGAACGGCAGGGCTATGATGTCGGCGGTTCCGACGGCCTGCCGGGCTACAAGACGCGGCGTTCGATCGGCCAGTGGCAGGCAAAGAACGGCATGAAGCCGACATGTTTTCCGGAGGCCACGATGAAGGGCAAGCTGAAGTAACCGGCTTCAGAGAGTGCGTTTCAAACCTTCATGGCTGGCGACGAAACCGAGCTTCTCGTAGAAGCGGATCGCATCCCCCCGCGTCTTGTCCGATGTCAGTTGCACGAGGCCACAGCCACGCTCGGCGCATTGGGCGATCGCCCATTCGATGAAGTGCGAGCCGAGGCCTGAGCCGCGAAGATCGCTTGCGACACGCACGCTTTCGATCTGGCCGCGCCACATGCCCGTCCTCGAAAGGCCTGGAACAAAACTCAGTTGCAGGCAGCCGACGACCCGATCGGCCGCATCGGTTGCGACGGCCAGAAGCTGATTGGCGTCCGTCTCGATCGCAGCGAAGGCCGAGAGATAACGCGCGTCGACGGGATCCGAAACGATCTCCCTGGTGCCGCCGAGATCGTCATCGGCCAGAAGCCCGACGATGGCAGCAAGATCGGACGGGCGGGCGAGCCTGAATTTGTACATGCTTGATCTATGCATAGCTGGTCTCAATGATGCAGATCGATCGGCGCCTTGTGGAAGACGTCGTCACCCGGTGGAATGGCCTGGCGTTCGATCATCCGGTGGACATGCAGCGGACCTTCGCCGCGGTGAAGCGCACGAAGCCTGTCGGTGTTTTCGGCATCGGCCTGCGTGCGCCGCTGGTTGTGTCTTATATATTCGACCCAGGTTGGCGTGTGGTAGGTTTCCGTCCAAAGGCTGGGGTTTTCGAGATCACGCATCAGCGCCCAGTTGCGGGCGCCGTCGCGGATGCGGATACGGCGGCGCTCGCCCATCAACTCCATGAACTCGGCAAGGTCCTCATCGGCAATCTCGTAATCGACCTGGATGACGATCGGCCCGCTGCGTGGCGTGATGTCGAGACTGAGGGCCGGCTCGGTGAAGCGGTTCAGCGGATCGAGGTTGAGCGAGGCGAAGGCCGGCATCGAAAAACGCAGGCCGATGGCGATGCCGAGCAGCATGACGACGGATGACATCAGCAGCGCATCGGCAACGCCATAGCGATCGGCGGCGACGCCCCACAGCCAGCTGCCGCCGGCGATGCCGCCGAAGGTGACGGTCTGATAAAGCGACAGCGCGCGGCCGACCACCCAGCGCGGCGTCGAAAGCTGAACGATGGTGTTGAAGAGCGAAAGTGCGGAGACCCAGCAGGCGCCGGAGACGAGCAGCCCGGCAGAGGTGAGGAGGGCACTCGGGCTGAAGGCTGCGATGACAGCACTCAGCGCAAAGCCGGCAAAGGAGAGGCGGATGATCATCTCGCTGGAAAGCACCTCGCGAAGCCTGGCATTCAGCACCGCGCCGCCGATCGCGCCGATGCCGAAGGCGCCGAGCATGAAACCATAGGTCAGCGGCCCGCCGGCAACGAGATCGAGGGCGACGACCGGCAGCAGCGCCAGGATCGAGCTGGCGCCGATGCCGAAGAGCAGCCCTCTGACAAGGACCTTTTCGAGATTGGGCGACATCGAGACATAACGCAGGCCGGCGAAGATGGCGCTGCCGAGTGCCTCCCGCGGCAGGGTCGAGACGGGCGCGGCTGGCCGCCAGCGCAGCAGGGCATAAATCAACGCGAAGTAACTCAGCGTGTTCACCGCGAAGGCCGCGGCCGCGCCGGCAGCCGCCACGATGACGCC
>NZ_JALBGX010000238.1:0-5059 GCF_023006465.1 Rhizobium sp. PRIMUS64
TCGCCTCCCTGGTTGCAGCTCGCGCCTGAACGCTCTCGGCCCTTCGAGCACCCTGCTCGGCGTCAGACATGCTGAGTGTGTCGGCACGGCCACCAAATCAGCCCCGCTTACGGGAAGCAGGGTCTGAAGCATTGCACCGTCGATATCGTAGCGCATTGTTAAGCTTTACGGTTTTTCACAAATGGAAGCAAAATAGGTGTTTCCTTCCGCCATGTATGACATGGTTAATGGTGTATTTCAACAAAAGTCGAGGGAAGGAAGCCGTTGAGATGGCAGATCGACCGGCCGCATATCCTTCTAACCGTCGCAGCTGGCGCGAAGCTTTTTCATAGCCGTTCATCCGGTTTTCCTCGCTGCCGGACCATTTGCCCGCATCAGCGCCATCAGCATCGGTCCGAGCGAAAATTCGCCGCGCTCCGCCCGCCGCGTCAGGTCACGCAGGTAGCCGCCGGCCGAGTTGATATGTCCGCCCCTTTCCAGAATGCAGGCGATCACCGTGGCGGCGTTTTCCGGCCCCATGACATCGCAGGCCAGCTGATAGGCGCTGGGGCTGACGCCAAGAGTGGAACGGACGATCACGGCCGCGGCCATCAGATCGCGCCAGCTGCCAATGCCGCCGCCTGCTCCGTAAGCGATGATCTCCGGGCAAGCCTGCAGCACCATGGCAAGGGGGAAGGATTTCGGCGGCTCCCGCCACGGCTGCGGTTCTTCCTCCGGCTTTGCGCCCTGCTTCGGTTCGAAGCTTGGTTCAAGTTCAGATATGAGGTGTGGGTTTGAATTATGTATGTGCCGACCGTTTTGGTTATCATTGCCGTCTGTTTTTTCTGTTTTCGACTTCGATTTCAGCGTCTTGACGATCAATTCCCGGAAAGCTTCGAGATCGGCCAGCAGACTTTCCATCTCGGCAGCCGACGGACGGCGCGGCAGGCTCGCGGAAAGCAGATTGAAATGCTTCTGCATCTCGATCCATTCGCCGGCAATTTCCTCTTCCAGCGCGATCTCGATGAGCTTGGTGATGTCGCGCCGGCAAAGTGTCAGGCGCTCCCTCAGGCGCTTCCATTCGAGTTTGGCGGCCATCACCTGAGCCGCCTGCGCCTCGATCTCGCGAGCGCGCACCAGGAGCGGCGCCAGGCTGAAGCCAAAGGCCTCACCAAGCCCGCCTTCGCCGTTGCGGCGGGCAAAACGTTTCCCGTTCGGGCTATCCCGCCGGATGATCAGGCCCGCTTCCACCAGCATCGCCAGGTTCCGCCGCAACGTCGTGCCGGCCATGCCGTGCGTGCGAAGCGACAGCTGCTCGTTCGAGGGAAAGACGACGAAACCGTTGGCCTCGGCAATCTCGTTCTTCGGATAGAAGGTCAACAGCGCGTTGAGAACAGCCAAGGCACGGTCCGATACGCCGACCATGTCCTTTGCTTCGCAGAGTGCACGAAAGATCTTCCACTTGTCGACCGATGCGTCCGGATCGACCTTGCTGGCGCTTTCCTGGCTTGCCAGCATGCCAAGCGTCATCGATCGCCGCCCGAAGGGCGTCGATACATATTGAGGCTCCATGTCCCTCACCTTTTCTCAAGGCAAAAGAAAGCTACCACCCAAAAGGATGCCGAAGATGCTTGACAGTGATTCGAGGAAGTGCGATTCTCAGATTGTCCAGATATGAGAAAGGCTTCCGCGACGGCAACGTTCGGAGGCTTTTTTCTTTTGCGGCCTATTCTCCTGCTTGCAATTTGCCGGCCCGGTAGGCTTCGTAAAGCTCATCGAGACGGCGTGAAATGTAAGCGCCGAAATCCGGCGCATCGCCGGTCTTCAACGCGATCGTGAAGGAATTGCCGGCGCTCTTGATTCGGCCGGCAATTTTGCCGCCGCTCTTCGGCTTCCAGTCAAATTCCGTGGTTTCGGGCTTCGCTTCTTTCTTGGCGAGCTCGGCAACCAAAAGCTCGAAACGGCGGTCGCTCTCTTCCGCCAGGAAACTTCCCGAAGCAATGAGCTTCGCAAGCCGCCCGGCCGTCATCCCATTCCAGTCCTGGGCAAGCGCCATCCACCTGCGTCGCCCAATGCCAGGCGCGGCTCCGACCGACCTGACGATTTCGGCGGGGATGGCTTTTGCGACGGATATCAGCTTCGATAGCTCCGTCTTATCCGTCGACAGCGCTTTCATGATAACGGGACGCTCAAAACCCTTGAGCTCGAGATTGAGGGCAAAGACCGCGCGCTCGATATAAGAAAGGTTCCGACGCGCCGAATTCTCAATGCCCTGCGCGATGACGACATCGGTATCGTCAAGCTTACGGACGATCGCTTGAACCTTGAGCCCGAGCAGCTTGACCGCCTGCAGGCGGCGATGGCCGTAGGCGATCTGGTAGCGGTCCTCATCATTGGGATGGCGGCGAACGAGGATCGGCACTTCCTGGCCGTTCTCAGCAATCGACTGCACCAGCTCGTCTTCCGTATCGAGCGGCTGGTCGGCAAGGCGGTCGCGGACGAAAGAGGAATCGATCAGATCAGGATCGAGTTCGACGATGCGTTCACCGGAGAGCAAGGCCTCCTGCATCGCCCTGCTCTCTTCCTCCATGCGGCCAAGAGTCAGCGCCATCGTCCGAACCGGCCCGGCCGATCCGCGCGAAGATGGCTCCTCGTAGTTGGCCGCGGCCAACTCCTGCGCCGTATCGTCGAAGAGACCTTTCAGGCGATCGCGTCTGCTCATGTGCGGCCCCAGGCTTTGTGAATACCGGCGAGAACCTCGCTGTTGGCGGCATTGACCGATTCCAACGCCCGGTCATAGGTCGAGCGGCGCACCTGCCCTTTCTCGATCTCGTAGAGCGTCTGCTTGGTCAGACCGACATCGGCGATTGCCGTCGATTTAAGAATGGTCGCCGTCAACACGTCATCACTGAAAAGACTGCGCAGCAGCGCAACGATCTGCGACTGCGGCGCATCGAAGGGTTCGTGACGAGTGACGACATATTTGATGAAGTCATGCTGCAGGTCGCCGCCGGCCTTGCGTACGACGGAAAGCAGATCCGAAGTCATCAGCAGGAACTGCGACATGGAAGCGACATCGACCATCTGCGGATGGATGGTGATGAGCAGCGATGTTGCGGCGCAAACGGCGCCAAGCGTGAGGTAACCGAGCTGCGGCGGGCAGTCGATCACCACGATGTCGTAATCGGCCTCTACCTCGGCAATGGCAACACCAACGCGACGGAAGAACAGCTCGCCCGGCCGCTGCCGATCGTTCAGTGCCCGTGGCGTCTCGTGCTCGAACTCCATCAGCTCGAGATTGCCCGGCACCAGATCCAGTCCGTCGAAATAGGTCTTGCGGACGATCTCCTTCAGCGTCTTGCGGCCCTCATCGTAACGAATTGCGCCATAGAGCGTATCGCCCTCGGAAAGATCGAATTCGGGCTGAACGCCGAGCATTGAGGAAAGCGAAGCCTGCGGATCGAGATCGATCGCAAGCACCCGGTAACCCGCCAGCGCCAGATACTGCGCCAGATAGAGCGTCGTCGTTGTTTTGGCCGAGCCGCCCTTGAAATTGGTCACGGCAACCGTCTGCAGCTTTTCGCCAGGACGGCGCCACGGCTGATAGGACAGCGCGTCCTTCGGCTTGAGCTTCGCCATATACTGGCGCAATTCGTTGATCTGGCCGAGTGTGTAGGAACGCCGGCCATTCTGGGCAAGATCCGGCTGCGGTCCCTTGCCATCCAGTGAAAGCTGGCGAAGATAGCCGTCGGAGACGCCGATCATCTGGGCAGCCTCGCCGGAGGAGAATGTTCGTAGAGTCTTTTGCGAGAGCGGCGGAAACAGCTTGTCACGGAGGAGCTTCAGTTGCCGCGAAAGCTGGTTCGCATGCCGCTCGATCCGTACATCTGTCGTCGATACGCTAATGTTGTCCAAAACACCCAATCCTTTTCGATGCGCTTTTCTGTCAACATAGCGTCAAAAAGCGTATCAAAAGTGACACGATTCGGGATTTGCAGCAACAATAGGGCTAAGCCGCTATCCACAGGCCCGGTTGGCCGCGGCCAACTCATCGTTCAGCCCTTGCGACGTCCAAGCTTTTTCGGCATGACCGCCAGGACTCAACGGGGAGTATCCGCTTGAAGCATATCCATATCATCGGCATCGGCACGGGCAACCCGGAGCACCTGACCATACAGGCCATCAACGCAATGAACGCAGCCGACGTGGTCTTCCTGCCGGTCAAGGGCGTCGGCAAGGAAGAGCTCGCCGAAATCCGGCGGGATATCTGCGACCGCTATATCACACGGCCGGCCGGCAGGATTTCAGAGTTCGCGGTGCCGCAAAGGCAGACGGCAGACAAGACCTATGTGCAGAGCGTCGACGCCTGGCACGGTGAGATCGCCGGCATCTATGCAGAACTGATCTCCGGTCTCCCGGATGATGGCAGCGGCGCCTTTCTCGTCTGGGGCGATCCCAGTCTCTACGACAGCACGATCCGCATCATCGAACGCGTGCGGCAGGAAAGCAGCCTGGATTTCGATTACAGCGTCATCCCCGGCATCACCAGCATCCAGGCGCTGGCGGCCAGCCACAGAATCCCCGTCAACCTCGTCGGCAAACCGATCGAGATCACCACAGGGCGCAGGCTGGCGCAGGATGGACTTCTAACCGACAGCACCGTCGTCATGCTCGACGGCGAACAGGCTTTTGCGAAGATCAACAATCCCGATGCCGAGATCTTCTGGGGCGCCTATCTCGGAACCAAGGACGAGATCGTCAGATCAGGACGACTTGGCGACATCGCCACCGACATTCTGACGCTCAGGACCGAGGCCAGGCAGCGGCACGGCTGGATCATGGACATCTATCTCCTGCGCAAGGGACGGGATTTCGACGATTAACCAGTGCGAAGCCTTTCCAGCATGCTTTGCCGGCCCGGCTGCGATGATGTAAGAAGTGGCCAGAGGATCGAGAATGAGCATTAAGGCCGCAAAGGCGAGCGACAGGACGGGCGAGGCGGATCTGCACGGTCGCCCGGCGGCGACGATGCGTAGACGCGGCGCCTGCCCCGCCCTTGCCGCGCCGATGGCGACCGGCG
>NZ_JALBGX010000239.1:0-4870 GCF_023006465.1 Rhizobium sp. PRIMUS64
CTGACCGCGATCGCCGGCAGCCGCGACGATTTCTCGCCGCGCATCTATCAGCGGCTCGACCGGAGCGCGGCGATGCAGCAGGTGGTCGAACTTTGCGAGGGCGACGGTCGGATGCGCGCGTTCCACGACCGTCATCGCCGCCCGGCGACGATCCAGGAAACCATCGCCCATATTGCCGACCGACTGGCGGTGACCGGCATCGAGCAGATCATCGTCGTGCCCTTTCCGCATCGATCCCTGCCGATCTCGGTCGTCAGAGTGATCGTGCCGGGACTGGAGGTCGATATATCAGGCCAATACATCCAGCTCGGCATGCGCGCGGTCAACACCATAAAAGGAGCCGAATCATGAAGGTGCTGTTCGTCGGCCCGAGCCTTGGCAGTGATCTTGCCGCTGCAAGAGCCATGTCTCCTTTCATCGACTTCCGGCCGCCGGCCGCCGCCGGCGACATCCTGAAGGCCGTTCGGGCCGGCGCCACGGCGATCGGCCTCGTCGATGGCTATTTCGGCGACCTGCCTTCGGTCTGGCACAAGGAAATACTTTACGCACTCGAACATGATGTCGCCGTTGCCGGCGGGGCCAGCATGGGGGCGTTGCGGGCAGCCGAATGCGCCCCCTTCGGCATGGTCGGGCTCGGTTCGATCTTCGAAGATTACGAGTCCGGGCGGCTGCTCGACGATGAGGCCGTCGCGCTGGTGCATGCGCCGCAGGAGCTCGGCTGGCTGCCGCTTTCCGTTCCCTGGGTCGATTTCGAGCCGACGATCGATGCGCTTCACGCCAAAGGCGAGATTTCGCCCGGCGAGCGCAAGAAGCTGTTGCTGGCCGGCCGGTTTCTGCATTTCTCCGAACGCACCTATGCGAAGGTGGCCGACGAGTGCCATTTCCGCAAGCCGCGCCGCGACCATATCCTCGCCGCCATCCGCGGCAGCCGTGTCGAGCGCAAGCGCAACGACGCGCGACTGGTACTGGAATGGCTGAGCCGGGACAAATTCCTCCCCGTCAACCGTGACTGGCGCTTTGCCGCGACCTCACATTGGGAGCTCTTGCACGCCGAAGTCACGCGCAATGCGGTTCCTGTAACGCTTGAATAACGGTCGCGGCGGAATGATGCAGCACTGATGGAATCGTAGGGTTCCACGACCAAAGAGGCGGGAACGATGTTTGATCAATACAACGAGGGTACCGGCAGCGAATACGCAAGGATCTTCCGGCTGCTGTCGGCAGCCAAGGATGAGGCTGAAAAGCTTCAGCTGCGCAATCTGATGCACCTGACGAACATGGCGCTGCTGCAGGTCGTCATCGATTGGGACGGCATAGATCCCGACAGGGAGCTTGACGTCAATCTCGAGAAGCTGCTCGGCAGCAAAGCCAAGATCGCAATGAAGGATGCCAGCGAGAATCTAATCCTGATCGATCGCCATTGAGCCCGATCGATTGCTACTGATCCGATCAACCGCTATTGATCCTCATGCGGTCCGTTTGGAGCGCGTGAAGGACAACCGGTCTATTCGGCCGCTTCGGTTTCCAACTGTTCGGTGTTGGCAATCGCCTGGACGAGC
This sequence comes from Rhizobium sp. PRIMUS64, assembly GCF_023006465.1. Taxonomy (NCBI): domain Bacteria; kingdom Pseudomonadati; phylum Pseudomonadota; class Alphaproteobacteria; order Hyphomicrobiales; family Rhizobiaceae; genus Rhizobium; species Rhizobium sp. PRIMUS64. The sequence goes on from NZ_JALBGX010000239.1 coordinate 1,560, forward strand.
TTCAGGATCTTCTTGCGAAGCGCTTCGTTCTTGATCGAAAAGAACGCCGCATTGAGAAGGACGCCTTCGCGCGAAATAACGAATTCCTCGCTCGGAGCGGGGTTGTCGTTGGCCGTATCAGGGGTCGACAGATCGTCAAAAAACGTCCTGACATCGACCTTAAGCGCGCCGGCGATTTCGACCAGCATGCTGGCGGAAACGCGGTTGGAACCCTTTTCGTACTTCTGGATCTGCTGGAACGTTACGCCAACACGATCGCCCAGTTCCGTCTGAGAAACTTTCCTCAACAGACGCTGGATACGGATCGTCTTTCCGACGTGAACATCGACGGAATGCGGTTCTTCTTTCATCTCATTTTCCCTTCTGAAGGCAGCGGACAGGGGTCATTCCCCATATCCGTGTCAACAACTTTTAGCCGAGATAAATAAGGCTAGCAATTGCTTGCATGTAGATAGCGTTAAGCCCGAAAATCGGGCGTTTTTTGTCCCGGAATGGTACAAAAAACATGCCGAAATGGCACGCCCAGGAGACCGGTCGCTTTATTTTGTGACGTCAGAGCGACCAGAGGCGATGCGCATTGGCGAAAAGCAACTTCGAGCGCTCTGCCTCGCTGCTACCTGAGAGCATCGCATGGGTCGCCGCAACCCAGGTAGAGAGGCCGCCACCGAGCGTGCAGACTGGCCAATCGCTGCCCCAGACGACGCGGTCCCAGCCGAAACTTGCGATCACATGTTCGAAATAGGGCTGCAGCGTTTCTGCCGTCCATGTCTTCGCATCGGCATAGGCGACAACGCCGGAGACCTTGCAGACCACGTTCGGCCGCCGAGCAATCTCTGATATGCCGGCCTTCCATGGCTGAAAGGCGTCCGAACGGATATCCGGCACGCCGCAATGGTCGAGAACGAACTGCACATCAGGCGCAAGATCGACGAGGGCGGTTACACGGCTCGCCTGATGCGGCAATGTGCAGAGGTCGAAAGTCAGGCCGCTGCCGCTCATGCGCCTGATGTTTTCGCGAAACAGGGCGCCTTCGGAGACATCATCTGGCACGACATGCAGCACGCGGCGGAATCCCTTGACGAAGGGATCGGCCTTTTGCCGCTCGAGATAGGCGGCAAAGCCTTCCTCTTCGGGCCGGCAGGAGACAATCGCGCCGGCAATCAGACTGCCTTGCTTTTTGGCGATGCCGGCGACGTGATCGGTCTCGGCCTGCGTCGCGGCGGGATCGACGTCGACCTCCATATGCAGCACCGTGGTGATGCCGCAGCGCCGGGCCTCAGTCGCATAGGTTTCGTAGAGGAAATCATGATCGAGAGCGGGCGCGCCTGAGAGCCAGGGATAGGGCAGGGCCGATCGATCGATGATGTGCAGATGGGTGTCGATGAACACGCTCTTCTCCTCCCAGAGTGGTTTGGCGGCAAACCTATTCCTGGTGAATGGATTGTTCAAATAGAAATTCTTAGGCCTCAGGCCGGGTGGACGACATCGGCGCCGGCAAGCAGCGAAAGCTGGGCGGCGGTCTTCTGCACCAGCGTGATCGCCTGCGTGATATCGGGAGCGGACGGCGCATTGACGAGCGCGATAAAGGGGCAGGTGAGGGCGGCGATGCAGCGGCGGTCCGGTCCAAGAACGGGAGCGGAAAGATTGTAGACGCCTGATGTCTGGGCGCTCGCCATCATCTCGTAGCCGCGCTCGCGGATCTGGTGGAGACGATCGTAGAATTCGGGGCCGAGTTCGATGTCTGAGCGGCTGCGCACATGTTCCGAGATCATCATCTCCCGCTCCTCCTCGCTGCGGAAGGCAAGGAGCACATGCCCCGAACCGGTGTCGAAGAGGCTGATATGGGCGCCGATGCGGATCGAGAATCCCCAATAGTCCGGCGCCTCCTGTTGGGCGATGACAACAGCCGCGCCACGATCGAAGACCGCAAGATGATTGGCCTGGCGCGTGCGCTGGGCGAGATCGCGCATCAGCGGCGTAGCATAGGAGGCGAGCCGGCGCACCGGCGCGTGCAACTGCGCAAGACCGAAGAGCTTCAGCGTCAGCGAATAGCGGTCGCCATCCAGCCGGGTGACGTAACCGCGGCGCACCAGCCGGTCGAGCATGCGGTAGAATTCGTTGGGGCTGCGGTCGAGCCGTTTGGCGATTTCGGCCTGGGTGAGGCCGCTGTCGACGCCGGCGAGCAATTCCAGGATATCGAGGCCCTTGTCGAGGGCAGGAGCGCGGTAGCGGTCGGACTCGTCGGTCTCCATTCCTTCCTCCTGTGAATATCACTCTGCATATACGCAGAACTGCGGCCGGAAAAGGAAAACTTCGCACTTGACCCTTGGCCAATCGTCTGTTTGTCTATAAACAGACAAATCACCACTGAAAAAGTCGATCCAAACGAACGACTGAGCTATCGAAGGCGCCCGAGCGGCAGGATCATAAGCAAGCCGGGACAGGGAGGAAGACCGTGCAGCGCAAGGGAATGGTCATCGGCCCTGCCGCCGGCGGAGATCGCCGAAAAAGCAGCCAATCGGCTGAATCCGCCGCTGATCTGCCTGTGCAACAGCGCCAACTCCTCCATTTAACGCAGAAAGCCGCGCACCTCCGGAAGCGGACCGGCGCGCTGCATCACGCCGAGCTTTGCCAAGACATCAACCGTACTCCATCGTCCAGCGTAGACAATTCCAGAAAAGGCCCGCGACATGACAAACAGACTTTCCGGCAAGACCGTTCTCATCACCGCCGCCGGTCAGGGCATCGGCCGGGCGACGGCGGCAGCCTTTGCCGCGATCGGCGCCAGGGTTCACGCGACGGATATCAACACCGAGGCGCTGGCGACGCTTGCCGCTGAAACCGGCGTTTTCACCCATCAGTTGAACGTGCTCGAAGAGGATGCGGTCAAGGCCCTTGTCGCCGAGATCGGGGCTGTTGACGTGCTGTTCAACTGCGCCGGCTTCGTCCATGCCGGCTCGATCCTCGAGATGAAGGATTCCGATCTCGAATTCGCCTTCGACCTCAACGTCAAGGCGATGATCCGCACCATCCGCGCCGTGCTGCCCGGCATGATCGAGCGCAAGGACGGAGCGATCATCAACATGGCCTCCGTCGCCTCCAGCATCAAGGGCGTGCCGAACCGCTTCGCCTACGGCGTCACCAAGGCGGCCGTGATCGGGCTCACCAAAGCCGTTGCCGCCGATTATGTCGGTCAGGGCATCCGCTGCAACGCCATCTGCCCCGGCACGGTGGAAAGCCCGTCGCTGCAGGACCGCATGCGCGCGCAGGGCGATTACGACGCCGCGCGCGCCGCTTTCATCGCCCGCCAG